>JAZQOP010000075.1:0-2847 GCA_045627965.1 Kiritimatiellia bacterium
CACCTTTCGCCGGCGAAATAACGCTTGGGCAAAGGAGCCCACGCCTGCCCCCCCGACAGCCCGACCAACAAAAAACCCCCGAAAAATCGGGGGAAAATGATGGGGTGAATGACGGGATTTGAACCCGCAACGACTTGAACCACAATCAAGTGCTCTACCAAGTTGAGCTACATTCACCACCGAAACCGCCGCGGACTATACACGATTCCCCCCGGATTGCAACCCCGCAATGCGCTTTTTCGCAAAATATCCGCTCCGGGCGGGCTCCCCCTGCTCCGGGAGGGGCCAGGCGACCCGCCAGGAGCATCCGGGCCAGCTGCGCAAGGCCATCGCCTCCGTTTTTATGCTTGCCCCCGCCCCCCTCCTTGCCTATGCTCTCGCCCGCAACTGTTCAACCCCACCACAAAAGGAACGATCCCATGAAGAAATTCACGCTCGCATTGCTCGCCGCCATGGCCCTTTCCGTGGCCGCCTACGCCCAGGACGCCGCCGACGCCGCCGACGCCCCCGAGGCCGAGGAAGCCTCCGCCATCTCCGCCACCGTCTCCGGCGAATTCCTCTCCGCCTACCTCTGGAAAGGCCAGATCCTGAACAAGGACTGGGTCTTCCAGCCCGACTTCTTCCTCTCGCTGCCCTACAACCTCTCCTTCGAGCTCTGGGCCACGATGGACCTCACCGACTCCGACACCTCCTGCTATCCCGGCACCAAGGGCAAGTGGAGCGAAATCGACCTCGCCCTCTACTACAACCTCCTCAGCACCGGCGGCTGGTCCCTCGACGTCGCCGGCGTCTACATGACCTATCCCCAGGACGACCCCACCGAGGACTACGACCTCCAGGTCGCCCTCTCCAAGGAAATCGCCTTCACCGACAGCGTCTCCCTCACCCCCGCCCTCACCTTCCGCCATCGCCTCTCCAACCATGACGACTGGAACCTGACCGCCGCCATCGCCCCCAGCTGGAAGATCTGCGACGACCTCAGCCTCGGCGTCGACTGCCAGATCGGCTACGGCGGCTCCTACTTCATCAGCCACTCCTACGGCTCCAAGGACGAGTCCGCCTTCACCCACGCCCAGGCCATCGCCAAGCTCTGCTACTCCGTCACCCCGAAGTTCTCCGTCGGCATCGAGGGCGGCTACTCCACCATCATCGACAGCGACCTCCGCGACGACATGACCGCCGTCGACGAAGAGGGCAACAAGCCCTTCGACGACGTCGACTGCTTCTTCGGCGGCGTCTGCTTCTCCTACGACCTCTAGTCCCGGCCCCGCGCAAGACGCGGCAAGGCGGCGCCCCCCGGCGCCGCCTTTTTTTTGCGCCTTCGCCGTCCATGCGGCTTCCCATTCCGTCGCGGGCCGCTCGGAAATCGGCCCCTACCGAATTTGCCTTTTCAGCCGCGCCCATTCGGCTTTTCATGCGTTCCTTCGCATGATTTCCGAACCCAAGCCCGTTCACCGGACCCTCCCATTCGCTTCCCTTGCGGATTCGCAAAATCGTCGAATCTCCGTCCCCCATGTCGGCCCCTTTCGGTAGGGCCCGCTCTCCGAGCGGGCCGCATTCGACACCAACTGCGGCCGCGCAAGGGATGCCGAATGGGTAGCCTAATGTCCGCCATTCGCCATGATGAGGCTTTTCATCCTGTCGCGGGCCGCTCGGAGATCGGCCCCTACCGAATTTGCCTTTTCAGCCGCGCCCATTCGGCTTTTCATGCGTTCCTTCGCATGATTTCCGAACCCAAGCCCGTTCACCGGGCCCTCCCATTCGCCTCCCTTGCGGATTCGCATTCCCGTCGAATTTCCGCCCCCCATGTCGGCCCCTTTCGGTAGGGCCCGCTCTCCGAGCGGGCCGCATTCGACAACAACTGCGGCCGCGCAAGGGATGCCGAATGGGTAGCCTAATGTCCGCCATTCGCCATAATGAGGCTTTTCATCTCGTCGCGGGCCGCTCGGAGATCGGCCCCTACCGGATTCGCCGTTCATCCGCCCGCATTCGGCTCCCATGCCTTCCCTGGCATGATCGCCGAATCCTGCCCCACCCCGCCCCTCCATTCGCCCCCGTGCGGATTCGCATTCCCGCCAAATGTCATCCCCTTGCAAAGGGTTTGCAACGGGTTTTGGGGGCGATCGCGGAACGGACGGCGGCCAGGAGGTGCTGGTGGATTTCGAGCACCAGGCGAGGGCCGGCGGGACGGGCGACACGTCGGCGGCGTCCAGCCACTAGAAGTCGCGAAAAGCCGTTTCTCCACCCCCTGGAAACGTGTTTCGGCCTAGAGGAACGCCGCCAGCAAGTCCGCCCCCGACGAGTGCCCAAACCGGACCACCGGCATCAACGTCTTCCGCGACGGCGCCAACAGGAACGCCCGGAACGGCGCATGGATCCGCCCCCCGTGCGCCAGCTTCAGGAACGCGTTGGATATCGGATTGCTCCCCAGCGCGGCCGCCAGCCATTCGCGGCGCGGCGCCTCGCCGCGCTCCAGGCGATAGCGCAGGAAAAAGCCCGAGAGGTAATCGTCGCCCGACGGCGTGCTTCCTGCGCCGCAGCCCCGGAACGCCCCGATGGCCGCCTGCAGCCGCCCTTCCGTCCCCCGCCCCGCCAGCGCCTCCGCAAACGCCCCCAGGTGCGGCCGCAGGAACTCGTCGCGATGCCGCTGGAACGCCGTCGCCCCCGCCGCCCCCGTCGCCAGCGACACCAGGGAATCCGCCGGCGCCAGCCCCGGCAGCTCCGCCCTCGCGACCGCGCACACCTGCGCCGCGGCATTCCCCGGCAGCGGCCGCGGAACGTGCGGATCGTACCGCCCCCCCTCCGGCAGCCCGCCCGCCGTGCCAAGGCCCAGAGATGAAACAACCA
>JAZQOP010000076.1:0-6678 GCA_045627965.1 Kiritimatiellia bacterium
GGCCGTCCTGGCCGACAGCGGCTTCCCGCCCGGACGCGGCATCGTGCGCTTCTACGCCGCCTTCGAGGCCGGCGACTCCGACGGCGACGGCCTGAACGACGCCTTCGAGACGCTCGCCCTGGGCACCAGCACCAACAGCCCCGACTCCGACGGCGACGGCGTCTCTGACGCCACGGAATACGCCGCCGGCATCGACCCCGCCGTCTCCAACGTCTGGTGGCCCGTGACGACGACCGACGTCTGGGCGGAATACGGGCATCGCTACCTCGGCGACCAGGCCTCGTGGCCGACGGACCCGGTTTGGCAGGATGCCCTGGCCGTGACAAGTGCGCCGCCGTGGCCCGGCGCCATTCTCCACAAAGTGACGTTGTCCGGCCTGGTGGACGACGTCATCGCGGTGGACGGCCATCCGGTGGCCTGGAGCCGGGGGGCCAAGGTCCTTTCCGGCCTCGATGTGACCGGCTGCATCACGAATTTGACGGCCGGAACGTTCCGCATCGACCTCTACGATTGGCCGGACCTGCCCGGCGGCGGCCCCAACGAAGTGCGCCTGGGGCGCACCGACCATCCCTTCCGCGTCGAATGGGAGTGGTGGATCCCCATCGAGATGCAGATGGAACCCATTTGGAGTGGGAGCATATTGCCACTTGATAACCCGAGCGGTATTATTCTGGGAAGCAACGCTTGGTTCCACATAGGAATAACACCGGAGAATATTGTGCCTACGACAAATGTCGTATGGGCGTCGGAATCCAACAAGGTGGACTGGATGCCGACCAACCGGGGCGACCATGTACAGGTAAGGGCCATAGGTACAGGCGAAGATGCGCTATATGCAAGGCTTGACGGTGCAATCGGAACCTTCGCTGTTCCACCATTTCATGTGAATGTTAAGCCGATCACGTTAGTAACGGCAAAGGTTGGGATTGTGGAAGCAAACGGTTCTGCCGCCATAACGGAAGAAATAGTCCGACAAATCACAGAGGAGGCCAATGGCATATTGAATCAAATTTGCCTGCAAATTGTGCTCTCCCCTTGCGCTGAAAGCATTGAGGATACTGGTGGATATTACAATCTCGATATCGGTTCGGACTCGACAGTCTTATCTTTGTTGGCTAAACTATCTCAACCGGACGGACTGGAGATTTATTTTGTCCATTCCATCATTGCGAGCAACAACGTAGTGGCTCGTGGATTCCATAAATATTATCATGGCATCGTCATGTCGGCCGATGCGTCGGGGCGCACTATGGCCCATGAAATTTGCCATGCTTGCGGTTTGGAAGACATCTATTGCGAGCACTCGGGCACAACGGATAGCGTCGCGGGCTTGGTCTCCGAAGCTCGGTTGGAATATGATTGGGGGCTTTGCAAAACAGATGACGGGTGTGTTTTGACCATGGAAAAACTAATACCGCGTTTGGCAATGAACGGAAACGCCGCCGTCGCAGAAAAGGGGGACATTCCCACGGGGACATGTTGGGGCCTTGGCTATATGCCCATTGGAAACGGGCAGCGACTGTGGAGTTTGCGAAGCTGCATGGTCGGCTGGCAAGGTCTACTGCACATGCCTCCGAATCACAACCCGATGCAATAAGAGGAAGCCCATGATGTATACGGATATCCGTTTTTTTGCTGCGCTTGCTTGCGTGTCCATGGCCGCGGCCCATGGATTCTCGGAGACATTGTCGGAGGAAGAAATCCGGAGCATTGTGGAAGATGCCGTCCACACGGAGTATTGCGGAACGGCAATGCTGGATGGCTTGAGCCCGGTCATGGCCCTCCGCGGCGAAGCGCCTCTTGCCGAACATGGCTTCGTCCGGCTTGCAGAAGAAGATTGGCGTCCCGTCTTGCTCGAATGGGCGAAACGTGAACTGGAGGAACGCATGGTGGAGGCCCGGGAGAAGGAGGACATTGTGCTGGGCCTCCGCCAAGAGCTCTCCAGTTGCGCGGAGAGGCATGGGCCGAAAGAAGAGCGCGCCCGGCTCAGCAATGCGCAAGTCGAGGCCATCCGGGCCCTGGATGAAACGACCCGGACATTGCGGCAGATGATCCCGTTCCTGGCCGCGGCCCAAGGCGGCGGGGACGAGATCGAAGATTTCCTGGTGCGCATCATCCGGGACTATCCAAGGGAATCGTCCGTCCATATCGCGAGCATCCGTGCGTGGCTCCAGCGTGTTTTGCGTCAAGAGGATGCATCCCGTTGCCTTTCGTTTGGCCAGTGGCTTCAGTCAACCTGGGGGCATGAATCGCCAGAGCACTGGAATTTTTGCCTGGAACTTGTTCTTTCCCGGGACCTTTGCGGTAGCCGAGCCGGAAAGGCGCTCTTGTCGGGCTATCTTCTGGAGAGCCTTGAGCAAGCCGACGGGTATGCGTTTTGCAACAACCTTTCCATGTCCATGGAAGACAAATGGCCTGAATGGAAAGGCAGCCTGCAACGTCGTCGCCTGGCCGAACGCTTCAAGGAGGAGCCTGCCCGTGGGGCTTTTCTTCGTTGGAACGAGGAAAAGCGGGAATATGAGCGCAGCAAGCCAACAGAACAGGACATTGCCTGGATGATGTGGTCGCGAGCGGCGGCGGAGCTGGCGGCGGACGAAAGCGAGCTGACGGACCTGCGGGAGGTCTACGGCGACTGGGCGAAGGAGGACGCGCGCGACTAGGCGCGGCCCATTTGGCGCCGAAGTTCTCTCGGTGCCCCCCACCCGCAGACCGTGAGGCACTGTCCGCCCTCTTTGCGCAACTCACGCCCCATCCGCCGCGGTGTCTTTTGGATTGCCCGGGAGGGGGGGATGTGCGACGATTGACCGCACAAGAAATGTCCTGTCCCCGAGGAGTGCCCATGAAAAAGTTGTTGACGGTCTTGGTCGCGGCGGCCTTCGTCGCCGGTGCGGTTTCCGATGCGTGCACGCGCCTGGTCTACAAGGGGGCCGACGGCACGGTGGTCATCGGGCGTTCGATGGACTGGTCGCATACCGAAAAGCCGACGCTCCGCATCCTGCCGCGGGGGGCGCATTGCGTGGCCGACTGCCCGGAAAATCCGCTCGAATGGACGAGCCGCTACGGGAGCGTGGTGGCCGTCAGCGCGGGACGCCTGTTCGCCGGCGGCGTCAACGAGGCCGGCCTCGGCGCCGACGTGCTCTACCTGGCGGCGAGCGACTACGGGACGCTCCAGCCCGGCGAACAGGCCATTTCGACGGTCTCGCTGGTCCGCTTCTTCCTGGACTGCTTCGCGACGGTGGACGAGGCGGTCGACTACATGGAGGGCCATGCGGTCCGCGTGGTGGGCGTGGGCGGGCGCGACGGCGTGGTGGTCCCCCTGCACTACATGCTGACGGACGCCGGCGGCGACAGCGCGGTCTTCGAGTTCGTCGACGGCGAGCTGAAGATCTACCATTCGCCGGACCTTGTCGCCATGGCCAACGACCCGACCTACGACAAGATGCTGGCGATCCGCGACTACTACGAGGCGCGCGACCTCAACCTCAACTGCCCGGGCACCTCCCACAGCGTCGACCGTTTTCTCCGCGCGACGGCCTGGCTCCACCAGGTCGCCGACGAAACCTGCGAGTCCTACCGGGCCGCCGTCGTCGGCCAGGACTACTGGGGCCAGGCCCTCATGACGACGCTTTCGATCATCCGTTCCTGCTCCACGCCTGTCGGTGCCCTGGCCGAGGAAAATCCTGAAAACTGCACGACGACCTGGCGCCACCTCTGCGACCTGACGCACCGCGGCTTCTACTGGGAATCCGCCCTCGCCCCGATGTATGTCTGGGTCGGACTGGACGAAATCGACTTCAACGGCCCCGAGCGCATGCTCGACCTGACCGAGGGCGACGTCCGGATGGGCGACGTCTCCCATGCCGACGACTGGCGTCCCGTCCCGACGATCCCCAACGGCCCCTCCGCGGCTCCCCTGGAGACGGGCACGGCGGCGGAGTAGGGGCTCCCGCGCACCGGAAGCGCCGGCGGGCGGCTCCCGGGCGGATCGCCTTTCAAGAGAGGGCAAAAAACGGAAAATCCCCAATGTTTTGCCATAAAGCCGCGCGGCGGGGTGGCGCGGCGGCGAGGCAAGGACGGGATGGTGGCGAGGGGGGGGCAGGGGGGCGGCGGGGGCTTTTTCGGCGTTTGGACGAAAAAAATGTTGAAAAATGCAAATGAAGGCTTGACCCGATGGCCTCGGTTGGCTAGATAGTCCGTGCAACCGATACGAAAACACGTTTTTTAGGAGAGTCCGAAATGGCCGCTGAAGATCTGCTGTACACGAAGACGCACTGCTGGGTGCGCGAAGAGGAGAATGGGGAGATTGTCGTGGGAATCACGGATTATGCCCAGGAGCAGATGACGGAACTGACGTTTGTCGAGCTGCCGGAGGTGGGGGAGACGGCGACGGAAGGCGACGAGATCGCCGTGGTCGAGTCGGTCAAGGCCGCCAACGATGTCTATTCGCCGCTTTCGGGCGAGGTGGTCGCGGTGAACGAGGAGCTTTCGGAGGAGCCCGAGCTGGTCAACCAGGATCCGTTCGGCAAGGGCTGGCTGTTCCGCTTGCGCCTGTCGAATCCGGCCGACCTGGCGAAGCTGCTGGATTTCGACGCCTACGAAGCGTCGCTGCCCGACGACGACGAATAGCCTGCCGTCGCGGGCCGGCCCGGAGCTGGGCGTCCGGGCGAGGGGGGCGTTTTTTGGAGGGGAGCCGGGCTTGTCTTTTGGTGTGGAAGCCGGGCGGCGGGCGTGCTATGCTCGCGCCCATGAGCGTGAAACATTGGATGTGTTGCTGGTTAGCGGCGCTTGGGATGGCGTCCTTGGCGTCGGCCGCCGCTCCGTTGCCTTTGGGCGCGGATGGCGAACGCGTGGCCGTGGTGACGGAGCGCCCGGGCGATGAGGTCGTGTTCTACGGGGGCGTGCTGCAGGAGTGCGTCGGCATGGGCATTCCGTTGCGCGTGGTGTTCCTGCGGGACGATCCCGCCGAATCGGTGATGGCGATGGATGCCGCCGAGCTGCTGGATTTGCCGGTCGATGCGCAGGAGTTCCTCGCGAACCCGGCGGAGGAGCTGCCCGCCCTCCTGGAGGCGTTTGGTCCGACGGCGGTGTTGCTCACGCCGGGGCTGGAGGAGGGGACGTCGCCTTTTGCCGGGGCCTGGTGGGCGCTGGGCGGGGCGAAGGTCCTGGTGGCGGAAAAGTCCGCGAAGAAGGCGGATTATGAGCTGGAGCTGATGGATGTGCAGCTGGAGGCCAAGGCCGGGGCGCTGAAGGTCTACGGGCGGGCGGCCAAGGGAGACAAGGAGTTTTTCCGTGTGCTGGAGGCTCCTGTGGCGGAGGCTCCCGCGCGGGAGGCACCTGCGGAACCGCCGGCGGAACCGCCGGCGGCCGCGTCCGGGGCCGGGGCGCCTGCGCCGGTCGCCCCTGGCGTGGCGGCCCCCCCGCGGCTGGTCCCGAAGCTGCCGTCGAGGAAGAGGGCGTCGGGGCTGATGCCGAAGACGCACCTGCCGCCGCCGCCGTCGCCGTGGGACGAACCGGTCCAGTGGTAGCGGCGCATCGCATGGAAAGGGCTGGAATATGGCAAAGGTCTATGAAATCGTGAAGTATGGCGATCCCGTCCTGCGCAAGCAGACGGAGCCGATCGGCGAGGTGACGGAGGAAATCCGCGTGCTGGCGCAGGACATGTTCGCGACGATGCAGGCGGCGCACGGGGTGGGGCTGGCGGGGCCGCAGATCGGGCTGTCGAAGGCAATCTGCGTGGTCGAGATCCCGGCGGACTACGACGTCGAGGAGGAGGGCGGGCCGCGCCTGAACCGCGACGACCTGCTGAAGATGGCGATGGTCAACCCGAAGATCGTGGCGGCGTCGGACGACGTCTGGAAGATGTCGGAGGGCTGCCTGTCGTTCCCGGAGATCACGGGGGCGGTCGAGCGGCCATGGTCGGTGACGGTCGAGTTCGTCGACCTGGACGGGAAGGCGCGGCGCGAAGAGGTGCACGGCTTCCTGGCGCGCGCCTGCCAGCACGAGATCGACCATCTGAACGGGAAGGTGTTCGTCGACCGGATGTCGTATGCCCGGCGGCTGGCGCTCAAGGGCAAGCTGAAGCGCCTGAAGGCCGAGACCGAAGGGGCGTGAGCGTGCCCCAGGGCGAGCGGGAAGCTGGACAAAACGGGCGGCGGCCGTCGGAACGGGAGGGCGGGCGCCGGACGGCCGGGATTGCCGGATTTGCGCTTGTGGCGGCCTCGGTGGCGGTGCGGTGCGTCCTGTGCGCTTTTCCTGAAGAGTGGTGTTCGCCGTATTTTTTGCTGTGGGGGATTGCCAGCGGTTTTTTCTCGCTGCTGGGGCTGCTGCTGACCTTGGGCGCCGAGCGGGGGCGCTGGACGAGGACCGGGGCGGTCCTGCTTTTGGGGCTGGAAATCTGCACGGCATGCATTTGGAGCTGCTGCCTTCCGAAGCCGAGCATACACGTTCCCGGTCGGTTGGAGTTCGTCTTCATGGGCTATCTGCCCTGGCTGCTGCCGATTTGGCCGGCGTCATGGTTTGTGGGGCGGACGGGGTCCGGCCGGGTTTCCTGGGGGTGGTGGCTCCTTTTGGCGCCGCTGCTGTGGACGGTCGCCGCCGCGCTGCTCGCGCTTGCGCGGGCCCTTGTTCGCGGGTGAGGGGGAGTCGGGTCGTAGCCATGTCGTTCTGTGAGCCAAGGAG
>JAZQOP010000077.1:0-2980 GCA_045627965.1 Kiritimatiellia bacterium
GTCCCCAGCTTCTTGTCCAGCTGAGCGCTGATCCACCGCTTCCGCGCCTCCGCCGCCACGTCCCGGTCCACCACGCACTGCCCCAGCGGCGCAAAGCAAGCCTGCGCAATGTTGAAGCACGCCTTCCCCCAGATCAACGGAGTGACCAGCCAGAAGAAGCAGAAATGCCAGATCCCCAGCAGGGCGAACGTCAGCGACAGCCACCACCCGAAGAACATGCACCAGATGAAGTTCATCAGCCCCGTCCCCACAATCCGCTTCTCGCCCAGCATCTCGGCCCGGCACAGCGCCTTCCCGAACGGAAAATACGCAAACCGCCCAATCGTGAAGCACGCCATCCCCAGAGGGATTCCGCCAATCGTCGCGCACAAGAGCAACCCGACCAGCATCCAAAGCGTCCCGGCCAGAAATCCGCCAAAAATGAACCACAGCAAATTACCCACAAAAGCCATCTCAAACCTCTTTCTTTCTACTCTTTTCTAAATCTACGGCTCGCGCCACCCTTCAAGGGAGCTCGTTCCACTTCACCCACTCGCGGCAACTCCAGGAGGCCGAATGCGTCCGATGGTCGGCCCTGCACAGCTGGGAACTGCCCTCGCAAGCGATTTTCTCGGGCTTCCGGCAGAAAAACTTGATCTCCCGCTCGCCGCTCCACCACTGGCAGCTCCCACACTTTTTTTCGTCCAACTTCACGTTTGTCATTAATTCCTCCTTCTCTCTTTTCTAAATTTCGGCGCCAAAATCTCCCTAGAACCGCGCCTTCCCGCGCTCCTTCGTCGCCGCCGCTTCCGCCGCCTTCCGCTCTTCCTGGCGCGCCTTTTCCTGCGCCGCCAGATGCATCCTCAAGGCTTCATCCGCCACCGTCAGCGTCACAGGATCGTCCTCTACCGCGAGATTTTCGGCCGACGCCGCGTCGTAGGCCTGCCGCAAACCGCCGCCCATCTGTTCCCGTTCCCACTTCCCGACGCTCACCTGCAACGCGCGGAACATCTCTCGCGGCACCCACCTCATCCCGTCCGGCACACGCTCGCTGTCCATCCGGAGCCTGTCCACGTCGACCTTCTCCGCCCACGCCTTCCATTCGCTGAATGTATGCGGTACCTTCCCCTGTCCCGAAATATTCCACAGGAACGACACGGCGCCGGGCATCCCCCCTGCCACCCTGTTGGCAATCGACACGAGCGCGCTGCCGTGGAACTCGTCCAAAAGCCCCTCCGCCTCCTCCCACGGCAGCTTTTCGACCTTTTTCGCCGTCGCCCCGCCCACCGTCACCTGGATGCCGGCGCCGTTCTTCGCCGTCATCGTAATCTTCGACCATGTCACCCTGAAGCATTGCACCCGCTCTTCCTGCTTTTCCGTCTTCGCCCCCTCCTTGGAAAATCGGACCCCGTAGCGCTCCTCCGCCATCTGCTTGGCCTCTTTCAGCGTCAGCTCCTCCGCCTGAATTTTCACCTCGACCCCGACGAGACACCCCTGCTTGAACTCCGCCTTCGCCCCAGTCTCGCCGTATTGGCGCCGCCAAAGGTCCTCGTGCCACCCGCTCCGGGCCTCCTTGTAGAGCACATGCCCGCCGGCCCCGCCGCACTCCTCGGGAAACTGGCCCGTGACCGCCTGGGCCCTCTTCCCCCATTCCTTTTCATACTCCGCCCTCAACGCCGCACGCCCTTCCGCGTCCGCCGACTCCAGCGCCGCCAGCATCTCCGGCGCCGCCGCATCGAACTTCTCCTGCTGCGATGCCTTGTACATATCCATCGCCACCGGAGTGCCTAACTCCACCGCGGTCGCCCCGAGCCCCACCCCGAGCCCCCTCCAATCCATCCCCTTGCACCCGCACAACATCCCCCCCGCCGACAACGCCATCGCCAACGCCGCCACCACCCGATAATCCATCTTCTTCATCATCGTTCTCCTCTCAAGTCATCCATGCTGGAAACCGGGGCCTACCAAGACCCCTTCATTTCTTGAACCCGGTCCCTCCGGCCCGAATCTGACAAGTCTTCGCAAAAAATTTCCTTTATTCTCCCGCCGCCCCCCTTGTGCTATCCTCTGCGCACACCCCAAGGAAAAATCGCCATGCCCTCCTCCGACGTCTTTTTCACCTCCTTCCGCACCAAGGCCTACGGCGACGGCATCGCCACGAAGCTCGTCGCCCTCGCCCGCGCCGCCGGCATCGAAGCCCTCGGACTCCAGGGCCGCTACACCGCCCTCAAGCTCCACTTCGGCGAGCGCGGCAACCTCTCCTTCCTCCGCCCCCCCCTCGTCCGCGCCATCGCCGACGAAGTGGCCCGCCTCGGCGGCAAGCCCTTCGCCACCGACTGCAACACCCTCTACGCCGGCAGCCGCAAGGACGCCCTCGAACACCTCGAAACCGCCCGCCTCCACGGCTTCCTCCCCGACACCATCGGCTGTCCCGTCCTCATCGCTGACGGCCTCAAGGGCACCGACGACATCCCCCTCCCCGTCCCCGGCGGCATCCTCCTGAAGGAAGCCCTCGTCGGCCGCGCCATCGCCGACGCCGACGCCATCATCTCCCTCAACCATTTCAAGGGCCACGAAGTCGCCGGCTTCGGCGGCGCCATCAAGAACCTCGGCATGGGATGCGCCTCCCGCCCCGGCAAAAAGATCCAGCACAGCGACAACAAGCCCGTCGTCGCCGCCGACCGCTGCGTCGGCTGCCAAAAATGCGCCGCCGCCTGCGCCCACTCCGCCATCTCCTACCCCGCCCGAAAGGCCGTCATCGACGGTCAAAAATGCGTCGGCTGCGGCCGCTGCCTCGCCATGTGCCCCCTCGACGCCATCGAAGAGGACTTCGCCCATTTCGTCCCCGGCTCCATGGACCGCAAGATGGCCGAATATGCCGCCGCCGCCCTCGCCGGCAAGCCCCACCTCCACATCTCCTTCCTCATGGACATCTCCCCCCACTGCGACTGCCACCCCCAGAACGACGTCCCCATCGTCCCCGACATCGGCATGATGGCCT
>JAZQOP010000078.1:0-1802 GCA_045627965.1 Kiritimatiellia bacterium
CTTCGCCTACGAATTCGACGCCGAGGGCAACCGCCTCTCCCAGGCCCTCAACGATTGCCTGGCCACCCGCTTCGTCCATGACGGGGCCGACGTCCTCCTGGAACTGAACCCCACCAACGGCGTCGCCTACGCCTGGGTCAACGGCCCCGGCATCGACCAGCCCATCGAGCGACTCCTCTACATCGACGGCGCCCCCCGCGCCCGCCGTGTCTTCCACACCGACGCCCTCGGCTCCGTCGCCGCCCTTACCGGCCCCGACGGCCACGTCACCCAGACCTACGCCTATTCCGCCTTTGGCACCCTCCGCTCCTCCTCCGGCCCCGACCTCAACCGCGTCACCTACACCGCCCGCGAACAACTGGGAGATTCCCAAGGGTGGATGTATTACCGGCATCGCGTTTACAATCCCAATTCGGGACGTTTTATGTCACCAGATCCGTGGGGCTTTTTCGATAGTGCGAATGCATGGATATATGCAATGAATATTCCCCTGATATGCACTGATCCATGGGGCTTACAGAGTGACGGGCCAACCCTCAATGAACTTTATCGTGTATTATACGAATCGATAAGCCAAGGAGAACTTACTCCTTTGGCAGACAATTGTCCTGTTGCTCACAAAATGCCTGTTGTTCCGACACCGCTTTCTCTTACTTTGGATATCGTGGAAGTAGATCTAGGGCCCTGGGTGCCTGAACCAGATTATTTCGACGGGTTCAGCTTCACCCTTTACCCTGTGAAAGCGCTGGATTTTTTCCAAATTCTGGAAAATATATATTATAAGGAGGGTTTTAAATATTCAATTCCGGCGTACGATGATTATGTCCCATTAGGACCAGATTCGCGAAGGAAGAAGTTTCGCCAGTAAAATTGCTTGTTTTCACGATAGGGGACGCGATGTTCTATCTTCCCATAATAATGCTCTTCTCTCATTTGACCTTCCCCGCCCGATCGCTGGCGGGGATGATAGAGACTGGTTATGAGTGGTGGACTACCCCGATCATGGTCCCCTGTTCAACCTATATTGTTTGTATTCGTCATTATGGTTTTCACTGGAAAACAATCAAATATCCAACGATTAAGAAACTCGTTTTTTCTAGTTTTTCTTCCAACCACAGCCTTTCTGTTATACTTCAAAACGGAAAAGCAATTGAGCTCAGCACGGGGGGGGGCTATTGCATGAGGGAGCTGAAGAAAATGGCAGATGTTATTTTGCATAATATTTGTGTTCTTCCCGGGATTGACATGAAACGGACACAAGTCGGACATCAATGTGTGGTTTGGTCCCGGGAGGATGAAGGGGATGGGCCCCAAGCTGCTGAGAAGGCGTAAAATAAAGGGCTGCAGCAGTTCCATGACCACCCTGACCGACACCAACGGAAGCGTGTTCGCCTACGAATTCGACGGCGAGGGCAACCGCTTGAGCCAAGCGCTCAACGACTGCCTCTCCAAGCGCTTCGTCTACGACGGGGCCGACGTCCTCTTGGAACTGAACCCCACCAACGGCGTCGCCTACGCCTGGGTCAACGGCCCCGGCATTGACCAGCCCATCGAACGCCTCCTCTTCATTGACGGCGCCCCCCGCGCCCGCCGCGTCTTCCATTCCGACGCTCTCGGCTCCATCGCCGCCCTCACCGACCCCGGCGGCCACGCCACCCAGACCTACGCCTATTCCGTCTTCGGCTCCCTCCGCTCCTCCTCCGGCCCCGACCCCAACCGCATCACCTACACCGCCCGCGAACAACTCGGTGAGTCCCAAGGGTGGATGTACTATAGGCACAGAATGTATAATCCACATATCG
>JAZQOP010000079.1:0-11564 GCA_045627965.1 Kiritimatiellia bacterium
CCCCGTCCTCGCCCCCTGCCAAGTCGTCGTCTACGACCTCGCCCCATAGGGCCGCCATTCGCCATGGCGCGGCTTTTCGGCCCGTCGCGGGCCGCCTTCGACCCCGGTTGCAAAACGATGTTCGCCATGGCTAACATTTTCCGCCGCCCACCTTCCTGCCCTTGTCGTGCCGCGCGGGCTCCGTCCCGCGCACCTCGCCTCCCGCCCGCGCCGCCACAAAAAAAGGCCCCGCAAAATGCGGGGCCTTTTTTTCAGCCGTTCAGCGGCCGGCGGCCGGTCATTCCGGGGCGGTCAGGCGGACGCGGATCTGGTAGAAGCGCGTGCCGGGGGCCGAGTTCGTGATCGTCATGCCCGCGGTGCCGCGGCCGATGTAGATCGTCGTCGGGTCCTCCATCAGGTCGCTGTACTCGATGACCTCGTAGTAGCGGTCCGGGCTCGCGGGGAAGCTCAGCTCGACCTTCGAGGGATCGGCCTGGCTCGTCGCCATCACCGGAACCACCTCGAAGACGTTCGACTCGACGGACGGATCGAGGTCCGCGATGTAGGACTCCCAGTTGGACATCTGGCCGTCGGCCGCGGTGCCGGAGCTCGGATAGTCCTCGACATCGAGCCCCTGCCCGGCCAGCCACTCCTCGTAGGGCGTCTGCGGCGTAGGCGTCGCGCCGGCGGTGCGGATGCTCTTCACGTCCGACCAGTCGCTGGCGCCCTTCACGCGAGCATAATACAGCGTGTCGTTCGCCAGTCCGGTGAGGCCGTAGGAGGTCGCCGCAACGTAGTCGTCGAACACCAGGCTCCCCGAGCCGGCGGCCTCCGTGCCCTGCAGGACGATCGTCTTGATGCCGACGCCCTTCGAGCTCGCCGCGGACGGATCCGTGAACTTGAGGATGACGCTCGAAGCGCCGCACAGCGACGACAGGTCGAAGGTCTTCGTCGTCATCGTGGTCGAGCTGGCGCCGGCGATGCCGACGGTCGTCCAGGTCGAGCCGCCGTCGGTCGAGGCGGAGACCGTGACGTTCGTCGCGCCGCCCGTGGGGCCGCCATACTTGCGCATCTGGAGGGAGAGCGTCAGGGCGACGAAGCCGGAGGCGTCGAACGCCGGCGCCTGCACATATTCCGAGGCCGTGCCGAGGATCAGGTAGCTCGACGAGAGGGAATTGACGCTGTAGGTCCAGCCGGAAGGCGCCGTCGCGCTCGTCGCGGCGTTCGAGAAGACCACGGAGGTCTCGCCGGAGCCACCCGCCGAGAAGGTGTCGTCCGTCGCCACCTGCAGCAGGTAGCGCGAGACGCCGTCGCAGGCCGTCCAGCTGGCCGCGAACCCGGAGGCCGTCGCGCCGAAGAGCGTCAGCGTGGGCACCGTCACGGGGGCCGCGCCGACCGTCACCGTCACGGTCTGGGTGGCGCTGCCCGCCGAGCTCGTCGCGGTGAACGTGAACGTGTAGGTCCCTTCCGACGAGGGCTGGAAGACCACGTAGCCGCCCTCGGACTCGTATTCGGAGGCGGGGGCCGTGCTGGCCGTCAGGGCGACCGTGGGCGCGGGGATGCCCGTGGCCGTCGCCGTGAACTCGACCATCGTCCCCGCCGTCCCGGAGACGCTCGTGCCGCTGGTGAACGCCGGGGCGGAAGCCGTGACCGTCACCGTCAAGGTCGCGGTCGCCGAGCCCATCGAGTTGCTGGCGAGGAAGGTGAAGGTGAACGTCCCGCCCGTCGAGGGCTGGAAGAGGAGCTCGCCGTCGGAGAACGTGTAATCCGCGGCGGCCGCCGTGCTCGACGAGAGCGTCACGGCGGGGGCGGGGCTGCCGGCGACGTAGGCGGCGGGGTCGAACTCCAGGAAGTCGCCCGCATCCACGGACTGGGCCGGGATCGTCGACCAGACGGGGGCCGTGTCGGCGGCGACCGTCGTGACGGTCTTCGTCGCCGAGTCGGCGCTCGTGCCGTAGCTGTTGACGGAGCGGACGCGGAAGCCGTAGGTCGTGCCCGGCGCCAGGCCCGTGACGGCCTGGCTCGTGCCGGAGACCGTCTTGTTCGAATAGCCGGAGACGTAGCCCGTGAAGCTCGTCCCGCCGCCGGCGATCACCGAAACGTCATAGAGATACAGCGCGCGGGTCGCCGAGGAGAACCGCAGCAGCACGCCGTTCCCCGTCTCGCTCATGTTCGCCGTGTAGGCCACGGCCGTCGTCCCCATGTCCGACCAGCTCGTCACCGTCTGCCACGTCGAACCGCCGTCCAGGCTCTTCTCCAGCAGCAGCTCGCCGCCGCTGCTCGAAGCGCTCGCGACGACCGTCACCGACGACGGCGCATCCACCGCCGGCAACGTCAGGACGCCCAATCCGCTCTTCAGCTGCACGCGCCCCGAGCTCCCCGCGCCGCTCGCCGCCGCGCCCGGCGCCACGATCGCCGTATCCATCGACCAGGTGCCGCCGTCGCCGGACTGGGTATAGGCACCATATTGCGTATGCGACGTCCAGCTCTGGAAGGATTCGTCGATGACCTCCGTCGGCGTCCCGCCGCTGCCGCTCGTCGTCAGGACGTCCAGGCGGTAGCTCGTCGCGTCGCTCGCCGCGTTCCAGGCGGCGGTGAAGCCCGTCGAGTTCGTCGCGCTCGCCCGGAGGCCGTCCGGGGCGGCGGGGCCGGCGCCGGAGACCGTCACGGTCACGGCCTGCGTGACCGTCCCGACGCTGTTGGCCGCGGTGAACGTAAAGGTCTGGGTGCCCGCCTCGGAGTTGTCGGCCGGCGTGTAGGTCAGCGTAGGGCTCGAGAAGCGGTAGGAGCCGCTCGGGGCCGTGGCGCTCTTCAGGGCGAACGTCACCGAACCGCCCGAGGCCGTCGCCGTGTAGCTCAGCGTGCCGCGGACCGCGACGCTCGCCGTCGTCGGCGACGTGAACACCGGGGCCGTGGCCGGCGCCGGCTCCGTGCGGCCGACCCAGCCGTAGGTGACGGCGCTCAGCACCGTCGTGTTCGTGCACTGCGGCATGGTGTAGTCCTCGCTGCTCGGATTGCCATCGCCGTGGGTCTCTTCCTGTTCGACCGCGTAGCTGAACATTTCATACATGGTCGCGTAGCCGTCGCCATTGCCATACGGCGAACGGTCGCAAGTGCCGCTCTTGCAGCTGCCGATGTAGCATTCCGTGAAGGCACCGCCTTCGTCGCCGTCCCAGCTGTACTGGTTGTAGTCCGCCGCCGTCACCCAGCCGCAGTCCGCAACGCCCAGCTTCGCCGCGCGGATGCCGCGCGCCGCCTCGTCCGCGCGGATGGCGGCAAGCTCCTCGTTGACGCGCGCCGCAAAGTCCATCGCGCGCACGCCCAGCGTTCGCTCCGTCCCGTCCCGGCGCAGGCTCTTGAACATGCCGGCGGAATGGCACGTGTCGAGGACGATGACGACCTTGACGCCGGACTTGAAGTTCGACAGGATCTTGGCGAAGTTGGAATCGTCCATGTCCTTGTCATACATGCAGATGCCGGTGTTCTTCCCGCTGTTCTGGTAGCCGTGCGAGGAGTGGTAGTAGAGGACCACGTCGCCGCTTGTCGCCGCGCTCGCGTAGCTCATCAGCGTGTTCGACACCGCGCTGAACGTCCCCTGGCTGTTCAGGAAGAGGTTCGTGTTGCCGCCGTCGTTCCAGTCGCCGCGCAGGATGGCGTTCGTATAGACGTTCTTCGCGTCCGGCACGCAGCCGCTCAACCAGCTGCTCGAACCGACATACGAGCTCTTGTACTGGTTCAACCCAGTGCACAGGATGTAATGCGTCGCCCACGACGGCGCCGCCATCGCCAACACGGCCGCCCCGGCCAGCCAGCCAGCCAATTTCTTCATCATCGCAACGGACTCCTCTTGCGCGCCTGCTTGCGCGTTCCCCTGATCATACCCCTCCGCCCTCCTGCGAGCAACCGCGGACAGCCCCCCCAGGGTAGAACGTTTCCCCACCTGCCCGCCGCAAAAATAGCCGAGAAACAGGGCTCTTCGCGATGTATGGCGGCTGAAGGGGGGGGCCGGGGCCTCCGCGCGGCGAGCGGGCCGCGAAAGCCATGCGAGCCCGTCCCGGCCCTCTCTCGGCCCCGTTCCCCCGCCGCCGGCCCATCGCCCGGCGTCATGCGGGCAAGCGGTTTGCGCTGGATTTCCGTCCTTTCGGCCAAATCCAGCGGCGACAACGCCTGGCGTTCCTCAAGCCCCTGCACCCCGCCATATCCACCGACCAAGCCGGCGCCAACGCCACGGCCGGCAGCATTCCCCCCGACGCCTTCCCATCCGGCCCATCGGCGGGCCCGGCCTCACTTTCCGAACGCCTGGCCGGCGGGGTCGAGGCCGGTGGATGGCGCACGACGGACCGAGCGGGCCCGCACAACGGCGTCGGGATCCGCGCTGGCCCACTGCATCGACCAGGTCCCTTCGCGCCCGTCGGGCGCCGTCATCGTCCCCGAAAGATATTCCGCCGTCTTGCGCGTCCCGCGATAGACCGCGCAGGCCCCGCCCCATTTCTCGCGCGTTTCCATGCGGAAGACCGAGCCGTTCAGGTGCCAGTCCCACCAATAGTCCGACGGCGACGTGTCGTGCATGCTGCCGTCCTCGTAGAACCGCGCCAGGTACTCGTAGGAGATGCCGGGCTGGTCCGCCCACTGGTAGAGGAAGCGCCAGGTGCCGACCATCGGCAGGTTGGTCGTCACCGTCACGGTCGCCGAGGCCTTCGCGCTCCCGTAGCCGTTGGCGACCGTCACCTCGTAGCGGCCGGCCTTCGCGCTCCCGGCCGTCAGCGTCAGGAAGGCGTCCCGGCGTCCGGTGTCCACGCCGTTGTGGGTCCACGAATAGCGCAGCGGCGGCGTGCCGTCCGCCAGAACCGACAGGATCACCGTCTCGCCCTTTTCCGCCGCGTAGTCGGCGGGGGCCTCCACGATGCTCGGCGCGGTGTTCGTCCCCTCCAGGTGCAGCAGCTCCATGCGCAGCGGCGAGAAGGTCTTGTGCGGGGGCGTGCCCCAGTCGTCGTCCCAGATGGCCGAGGCCAGGCCGATTTCCGCGTTCAGGCCCGCGTAGGCCCGGACCCGGTAGTAGAAATCGGGCGCGGCGAGGCCGTGGCCGCGCAGCTGGCCCAGGGCGTCGCACTCCAGGTAGGGCTCGACCCAGCCGTAGGCCCCGACCAGGCTGTAGACCTTGACCGTCAGCTCCGGCTTCAGCGAGACGCGGACGCCGGCGCTCCCCTCCACCTCGTATTCGAAGTTCGTCTCGGCAACCGTCCAGCCGGGATTGCCCGCCCCCACCTGGCGCCACGCGTCGTCGGCCAGCTGCCAGTGGTAGTCGAGCGCGCGCCGGATGTCGATCGTCGCCTCGACGCTTGCGTTCGTCGCCTGGGCGCCGACCTGCACCTCCAGCGGCAGCTCCAGGGCCAGGTCCACCCAGACCGGCACGGGGCCGATCGCCCCGCCGAAGGTCTTCTTCACGTTGGCCAGCGTCTTGCGGAAGGTGTTGGTGTAGGCCGCGTTCGTCGTCGCCTCGAGGCGGGGGTTCAGGTGGACGTGCACCGAGCCGTTGAACGCCAGGTCGCAGCTGTTGAACTTCCGCTTCAGGATGCCGAAGTCCGCCGCCACGGAAAAGCCCGCCTGCACATCCCACGTCCCCAGGTTCCCGACGAAGCGCAACGGCACGTTCGTCGGCAGCGCGAACGCGGCGATGGTGCCGTTTGTCGCAAAGGTCCGGGCCGTCTCGCCGCCGATCCGGGGGCGCACCAGCCGGCGTTTCGCCAAGGGGGCCGAGTCCTCCGCGTCATACTCGGCCCAGCCCTCGTCGTCGCTCGAGAAGCATCCGCCCGCGAAGAAGTCCGCCAGCGTCGCGTCCTCCGTTTCCGCCCGCAGCGCCCCGGGGGCGGTCTCCTCCCAGGCGAGGATCCGGCGATAGAAGATCCGGTCCGGGTCCTCGCTCGCCCACAGCTGGCCGGCGGCCAGCGGGTTCGCCCCCGCATATTCGAATTCCAGCCCGTCGTCCGTCACCGCCGTCACCCGGATGCTCCCCCCGTCGCGCATCGCCGCCGGGCCCGCCGACGCCGTGGCGGGGCGCGCCCCTTGCGTGCCGCTGATCATGATTTCGCTGGCCGTCGCCAGCTCCGGGGCCCTTTCCACGACCAGGACCGAATCCTCGCTCGACGCCACGTTGCCCAGCGAATCCGCCCCCGTCGCCCAGACCTTGACCTCCGCGCCCGCCTCGCCCAGCACGCCCGTCCAGCTCAGCTCGCCGTCCGACCATTCCACGCCCGGCTCCCCTACGCCATGGCGCACGTCATCCACGTAGATGGCCAGGCTCGACGCGTCGACGCCGCTCGGGTCCCCCACCGCCACCCGCACCGTCGTCGTCGCCGCCACCGCGATGGCGTTCCGTTCCGGCGAGACGAAGACGAACTCCGGTCCCGCCTGGTCGACCGTCTCCACGCGCCAGAAGCTCACGCGGGAAGTCACGGGAAGGGTTTCCTCCAGGATCCAGCCCTCGGTGCGGACGTTGCCCGAACGGCGTTCCCAGGCGCCGTCCGTCAGCGATTCCGTCCCCATCACGCGATAGGTCGTCCCGGGCTCCGCCTGCCAAAGCAGGCGGACGCCGCCGCCCTCGCCCGTCGAGGCGCCCTCGATCGCCACGCCGTCCTGCGCCCATGCCGCCGTCGCCGTCGCCAGCGCCGCGCCCGCCGCCCAAGCCATCCAAAGCCGCTTCATCACGTCCTCCTTCCTTGCCTACTCGCCCGCCAGGACGGCCCAGAACTTGACCTTGGCGCGCCCGTCCTGGTCGACGAAGGCACCCTCCGTCGTCCGCCCCAGGAAGTAGAACCCCTCCAGCAGGTTCGTCGAGTAGTACACGTCGTACCACCGCGCCCCGCGCCGTGCCGCGTCCATGCGCCAGGCCAGCGACACGCCGTCCTCGCCGGGCACCAGCTCCTCCACCGCGACCGCGCGCGAAGCCATCGCGGCGAGCGTCGCGCCCGGGACCAGGACGCCCTTCGGCGGTTCGGCCGCCGCCAGCACTTCGATTTCGAAACTGCGCTCGCTCCAGAGCCCCGCCGCATCCGTCACGCGGACCCGGACCTGGCGCACGGCGCCGTCGCGGGCCTCGAAGACGCCGGCGGCGCGCAGCACGTCGCCGTCGACGGCCACCCAGGCGTTGTCCGCGTCGCCCTCGCCGGACGCTAGCTCGTAGCGCAGCTCGTCGCCTTCGTCGGCATCCTCGGCGCTCAGCCGCCCGATGTAGGCCCCCGGCGCGTTGTATTCGGACACGGCGCGCCCCGACAGCTCCAGTCCGTAGGGCGCGCTGGCGGCGAGCGTCCGGCCCGACGTCCCGGCCCAGGCCGACACATGCCCCGCCACGTCCACCGACCGGACCCGCAGATAATACGTCGTGTCCGCCGACAACCCCTTGGCCGTCGCCGTCGCGGCCCATTCCGACGCCGCCGCGTTCGCCCGCGGCGCCGGCACATCCTCCAGGCGCATCGCGGTCGCGGCGCCATAGTCCGGCGCCGCGGCGGGCGTCCCTTCCAGGCGCACGTTCCGGATGCCGACGCCCAGCCCGCTCCACTTCGAGCCTTCCGAGGAGGCGCCCGGGCAGCCCACCTCGAGGATCACGCCGTCGACGAGGGCCTCCGGCGGCACCGCGAGCTCGCAGAAGCGCCCGTTGAAGACCGGCGCGCGGTTCGTCGTCACGCTGCCGGCGGCCGTCCACGTCTCCCCGCCGTCCGTGCTGTAGTAGAGGACCGCGGCGACGCTTTCCTCGTAGTCGTCCACCCCGCGGCTCCGCATGTTGAACCACACGCTCGCGCTCCCGAACCCCGACAGGTCGAGCATCGGGCTCTGGACGCCGGGGAGGTCCCGGACGACCAGCCCGTGGTAGTCGCTGTCGGGCGTCGAGATGACGCACAGCCAATCCTTCGCCACCCGCACATGGTTCGAGCTGTAGCCCCAGCCGCTGACGTTCTCCGCCCCGCCCAGGTTCACGTTCGGCGCCGCCGAGAGCTCCCGGGCGACGCCCGCCGCGAGCACCGGCGTCGCCTCCACCTCGAAGTGGTCCACCATCCCGGGGTCCATCCATTCCAGCGCGAGGGCCGTCGAGGTGGCCTCCGCAACCTCGAGGGCCAGAGGCATCGGCACGTCGTCCTCGGCCACCGCGCACCCATAGCCGGCCTCCGTCCAGGCCCCGTCGACCAGCGCCTCCAGGTGGTAGTAGTAGGTCTCGCCGGCGGGCAGCCCCTGGATCGTCAGGGCCGTCGCGTTGAGCATCCGCGGATACCCCGCCAGGTGGCAATCGGACCCCGAAAAATCGGGCTGCCCGTAGAGCCAGGCCGTCCCGCCCGTCACGTAGCTGCCGCGCTGCCAGCTGTCGCGGCGCGCATTCGGCGCCGACAGCATGAACGCCGCCGTCCGCGCGCCCGCCGGCGGCTCCACGACGTCCTGCTGGAAGAACGCCACCTCGCCGCCGTCGCGGTCCCCCGTGGCCGTGCTGGAGCCCAGCGGCTCCCAGGCCCCGCCGTCCCAGCGCACCCAGGCGTCGAGGCGCGAGACGTTCGTATCGCCGCCGCCGTTCCAGGTCCCGTGGGCGAAGTCCAGCGCGACGGCCGTGGCGCCCTTCAGCTCGAAGTCCCGGCTCACCAGCGCGACCCCGCCCGTCCCGAAGAGGGCGTGGGCGTTCGTCGTGCCGTAGGTGAACCACGCCGGCGCCGTCTTCACGCTCCCGCTGGCCACGGTCGTCGCGCCCCCGGGCGCCTCGTAGCGCCAGTCCTGGCCCGCGAGGAACGCATTCGTCCCCAGCGGCGCCGACGGCACCTCGAAGGCCTCCAGGCCCGTGCAGGCGCTCACGTCCAGGCGGTAGTCCGTCGCGCCCGGCACCGCGTCCCAGCGCAGCGCCAGCCAGCCGTCGCCCGTGCGTTCCGCGGGCGTCGTCTCGTCCACGTCCTCGACCTCGACCGTGAAGCTTTCCTCCGTCCAGAGCCCGCCGCCGTCCGTCGCCCGCACCCGCACGCTCAGCGCCGGCGTCGTCTCGTAGTCCAACACCGCCGCCGTCAGCAGCCGGTCCCCGCTAATCGTGAAATACCCGTTCCCCTCGTCCCCTTCGCCGCTCGCCAGCGTGAACGTCACAGCGTCCCCGTCCTCGTCCGTCGCGCCCAGCCGCCCGGCCTCCGTCCCTGCCGGCTCGTTCTCGCGCACAGAGCCGCCGCTCAGCGACACGCTCGACGGCGCGTGGTTCCCCTCGCCCTCCAGGTACGTCCCCGTCACCACCGAGCTCACCGCCTTCTTCGCCGTGAACGTCACGTTCCCGGGCGTCCGGAAGCCCTCGACCGGCTTGAACTTCACCGTGTAGCTCCGCCCCGCCACCAGCGCCGGCAGCCGCACCCCGCTCTTCTGCCACGGGCTCGTCTCGCCCGTCACGTTGTCCGTCAGCTGCCACCGCGCCCCCGCCGACACCGCCCCCGCCGGCTGGCACTGGCCCTTCGCGATCGTCAGCAGGCTCGCCTTCACGCTGTCCATCGTCACCGGCACGTCCAGGTACGACGCATGGTCCACCTCCTGCCCCTCCAGCGCGTTCAGGTTGTAGCGCACCGCCGTCGGATGGCTGCTCTTGTCGGTCATCAGCGCCGAAATCAGCGGCACCAGCCCGTCGTTGTCCCCCACGCCCGTCCCGTCCGCGTACGACATCGACCGGTAGATTTTCGTCGCCACCCACAGCCCCAGGTGGTCCGTCGAGACCTCCTTCGACGCCGCCTTGATCCAGTCCTGGCTCAGGTAGTCGCTGATCCGGTTCGTCGACGACCCGCCGAAGCACACGCACTTGTTGTCCGCCGCCCGCGACTTCATTCCCGCCCACCCCGCGAACGGCGACGTCAAGCTCCTCTTCAGCAGGTTCGTGTTGTACATGTCCCCCATCTCGCGGATGGCCGAGTCCGTCCGCGCCGCGCTCGGGATTTCCGTCGGGTCCCACCACGCCAGGTCGAAGCAGCCCGCCGTGTTGTTGTGCAGGTCGAACGTGTTGTAGATGCTCGAAACGAACCAGCTGTTGTCGTCCGGCCCCGAGTACTTGATCCACGTCGGGTTCGCCCCCTGCGCCCCCAGGTGCGGCGAGCCCAGCGTCACCAGCCGGTGCACCCGCGCCGCGAACTGCGTGTTCACGTTCATCGCGTACCGCGACACCAGCCCGCCCATGCTGTGCGCCATCACCACCACCTGGCGTTCCGCGAATTCCGGATGGCTCGCGTAGAAGTCGTTCACGAACTTCGCGAACTTCACGCCGTTCGTCGAAATGAAGTCCCGGCTGTCGTACACGTACCGGTACACCCGGAACATGTTGCTCATCGGCGCCTGGTTGAAATAGCCCAGCGGATACTCGGCATCGCTGTTCACCCAGCCATACCAGTAGTTCGCCGTCTCCGGCTTCGCGTCCCCGCTCATCCCGTGCACCAGGATCAGCGGAATCCGGTCGTCCGTCAGCGCCGTGCGCTTCGTCGCGGGGCCCGTCGTCGCGCTCCCGTTCCCCACGTCGTTGTCATAGTAGAAGTCGCCCTTCAAGGGGCTCGGGGTCACCCGGTCCTGGCTCACGTGCAGCTCCGCCCCGTCGCTCTCCCCGCTCGTCCCCTCGTAGGTGTTCCCGTCCTGCGAATAGCTCGCCGTGAAGTAGTATTCCGGGTCCCCCGACGCATCGTTCGTCCACGCCGCCGCCCACGTCCGCGCAAAATAGTACGTCCCGTTCGCCTCCCGCACCGTCGTCGTCAGCGTCGCCACCAGGTCGTCGCCCGCCACGTCGTCCTCGTAGATCCGCAGCGTCACCGTCCGCCCCGCCGCGATGTTCGCGCACTCCCCGTACATCGTCACGCTGTCCCCCGCGCTCACATACCGCGGGTCCCGCCACTGCACGTCGCTGAACGACGGCGTCCCGATCACCGTGAACTTCACGCTCCGCTCGTTGTTCCCCTCGTCGCTTTCCGCGATCTCCCCCTCCGCGTCCGCCACGCACGTGAGGTAGTAGATGCCCGGCGCCGCGGTCGCCGGCACCGTCCACGACGAAATCGTGTCCTCTTCCTCCTCCCCCTTGTCGATGCCGTTCAGCTCGTTGTAGTTCGGCGTCACGCCGCTGCCGATCTTCACCGCCTTCTTGTTCCCCGCCGTCCCCCACCAGTAGTAGACCTTGCAATACGTCCACCACCCCGTCGCGTCCCCGTTGTTCCGCGTCACGCTGTCGATCCGGATCTTGTCCCCAGGATACGCCCGGTTCGTCGAAAGCGACACCGACGAAATCACCAGGTCCGGCAGCCCCCACGCCGCCGCCGCCGTCCCCAACGCACACACCGCCGCCAACAGGATTCTCTTCATGGCCAGCTCCTTACTCTTCCGCCGACGCGGCCCGTTCCGCCGCCGCCGCCCATTTCGCCTTCCGAGCCGCCGCCGCTTCCGCCGCCGACTCCTCCTCCAGCGCCCGCAACCCCTCCGGCAGCGCCTCCAGCTCCGCCGCACGCGACGCCTTGCGCGCCGACGACTTCGCCTTCAGCGACGCCGCCGAATCGCCCACCCCCCGCGCCCCCGCCGGCAGCGCACGCCGGATTTCCCCCCCCCCCCCCCCCCCC
>JAZQOP010000080.1:0-7020 GCA_045627965.1 Kiritimatiellia bacterium
CGGGTATGCTTCCGGGCGTCATGGATGAAGGAATGAACAGTTGTTGCGCAGGCGCGCCCCTGGGGCCCCGGACGACGTTCGGCGTAGGCGGGGGGTGCGACGAATGGCGCGAGGCGTCGACGGCGGACGAGGCGTCCGGGGCGATCCGCGCCTGGGCGGCGCGCGGGCTTCCGTGGCGGGTGCTGGGGGGCGGATCGAACGTGCTGGTGGCGGACGACGGGGTGCGGGGCGGCGTGCTGCATATTGGCGCCGGGGACGGCGAAATCGAGCTTTGGCGCGACGGCGCCGTGGCCTGTCCCGCCGGGGCCGCCCTGGATGCCGTGGTGGCGCGGGCCGTGGCGGGCGGCGCGGCGGGGGCGGAGCGCTGGGCGGAGCTTTCGGGCATTCCGGGGACGGTCGGCGGCGCGGTCTGCGGGAACGCGGGGGCGTTCGGCGTCCAGATGTCCGATTTTGTCGAGCAGGTCGAGGTGGTCGGCCCCGACGGGGCGGTCGCGGTCCTGCCGGCGGCGGCGCTGGCCTATGGCTACCGGACGAGCGCGTTGCAGGCGGGGGGCCGGGTCGTCACGAAGGCGTGGCTGCGCGGCCCGGCCGCCGCCCCGAACGGCGGCGGCGCGGCCGCCGACCGCCGCGCGGAAATCCTGGCGCTGCGCCGGACGAAGCACCCGGCCATCGGCCCCGGGCTGCCCGGGACCGCCGGGAGCTTCTTCCGCAACCTGCCGGCGACGGAGCCGGGCGGCCGCCGCCGCGCGGCCGGCGCGCTACTGGAGGCCGTCGGCGCCAAGGAGATGCGCGTGGGCGGGGCTTACGTCTTCGAACGCCACGCCAACATCCTGATGGCCGGCCCGGGCGCGACGGCCGCGAATGTCCAGGCCTTGGCGGACGCCCTCCAGGCCGCGGTCGAGGCGCGCTTCGGCGTCCGCCTGGCCTGGGAGGTCCGCCTCTGGGGCCCTCCCCGAAAGCCCGCCCCTCCGCCCCGCGACGCCGATCTTTTTGCCGAAAAAAGCTGAAAAGGCGTGTTGACAGAGGGGGGGAAGTAGGGTATTGTCCGCGCGTTTGCAATTTTGGACAGGGGCAATTGGGCCCCGGAAACGCGAGGAAAACATGGATGCGTATGCAGTAGTCGAGACCGGTGGGAAGCAGTACCGGGTGCAGAAGGACGATGTTGTCGCCGTCGAGCTGATCGAAGGTGCGAAGGCTGGCGACCAGATCGAGCTGGGGCGCGTGTTGGCGTTGAACGACGGGTCCGCGCTGAAGGTCGGCGCCCCCGTGGTGGAAGGCGCTTCCGTGAAGGCCGAGGTCATCGAGGAGTTCCGCGGCGAGAAGGTCGTCGCGTTCAAGAAGAAGCGCCGCAAGGGCTATCACAAGAAGATCGGCCATCGCCAGGATCTGCTGCGCGTCAAGGTCGTTTCGGTCGGCTAAAGGAAAGGATCAGGAGCCATGGCACATAAAAAGGGACAGGGCAGCAGCCGCAACGGTCGCGACAGCAACGGCCAGCGCCGCGGCGTCAAGCGTTTTGCGGGCCAGACGGTCACCGCGGGCAGCATCCTCGTTCGCCAGTGCGGCACGAAGAAGGTCGCCGGCCTGAACGTCGGGATGGGCAAGGATTGCACGTTGTTCGCGCTCGTCGACGGCGTCGTTTCGTTCGACCGCGAAGGCAAGCGCGTGAACGTCCAGAAGGTCGAAGAGAAGGCCTAATGGTCAAGGCGCCGGCGAGGGCCGGCGCAGAAACAAAAGGGCGGCACCGGACGCATTCGGTCGTCGCCCTTTTTGTGTAGAGAGGACAAGACGGGCCGCACGGCGCGCCCCGAAGGAACCGGGAGGACGGACAGATGAAGGCGATCACATTTGTGGACCAGGTGCGCATCCAGGCCTTTGCCGGGAACGGCGGCAACGGCTCGGGCGTCATGCGCCGCGCCAAGTTCGAGCCGCACGGCGGCCCCGACGGCGGCGACGGCGGCGACGGCGGCAGCGTCTGGCTGGTCGCCAGCAAGGACGTCGCTTCGCTGCTCGACCTCCATTTTTCGCCCCTCGTCCGCGCCCAGCATGGCGAGGCCGGCCGCGGCAAGCAGCAGTATGGCCGCCACGGCGACGACAAGTCCGTGCCCGTCCCCCTTGGCACCGAGGTCGTCGACGAGGAGACCGGCGAACTCGTCGGCGAGGTTATCGACGACGGCGACCGCCTCCTGGTCGCCAAGGGCGGCAAGGGCGGCCTCGGCAACCTGCATTTCAAGACGAGCACCCATCAGGCGCCCCGCGAATGGACCCCCGGCGAAAAAGGCGAGGTCAAGACGCTTGTCCTGACGATGAAGACCGTCGCCGAAATCGGGCTGGTCGGCTATCCGAACGCCGGCAAGTCGACCCTCCTGTCCGCCTTGAGCGCCGCCCGCCCGAAGGTCGCGCCCTATCCCTTCACGACGCTCCACCCGCAGGTCGGCACGGTCGTGATGGACGACACCCATTCGTTCCGCGTCGCCGACATCCCGGGCCTCATCGACGGCGCCCACGAAGGCGTCGGCCTCGGGCACGACTTCCTGCGCCACATCGAACGGACCCGCGTCCTGGTCTTCGTCCTGGACATGGCCGGGACCGACGGACGGAAGCCCGTCGACGACTACCTGTCGCTGAAAAAGGAGCTCAAGCTCTACAATCCAGAGCTGGCCCGGCGCCCGTCTCTGGTCGTCGCGAACAAGATGGACGAGCCGGCCTCGGCGGAAAACCTGGCCGAGTTCCGGCGGCGCTTCCGCCCCCGGCCGCTCGAAATGTCCGCCGTCCTGGGCGAGGGTGTCGAGGTCCTGCGCAAGAAGCTTGCAGGAATCGTCTTCCCCAAGGTGAAGTTTCTGGAACTCTAGGCCGTCCAAGGCCAGCCGGCGATCCCCGGCTTCCTCCCTGCCGTCCTTCTGCTACAGGCCGTTCTCGCTCCTGTCGTCCCCCTGGTGGGCAATCCGCCGCCCGGCGCCACACCGGCAATTTGTGATTTTTCTGGAAAACCTTAACGTTTCACCGAAATCTCACTTTGCCCTTGGGCCCAAGGACGGAGGGCTGGTCGCGTGGCCGGTGGGGGAGGGACCTCCCAAGGCGCCCTGACGGCAAAAATGGCCCCAACGTGCGCGTTTTGACGAAAAAGCGCGTATTTGCGAGGTCTTCAGGCCCTCAACGGCGCGATTTTACGGCTGGCGCCTCCGGTACCTCTCCCATATTCGCGCCGTTTCCTTGCCCCAATCCGCCTTTGCCTCTCCAATCCGTTCCGCATTCGCTTCCCGGACCCGCCTCCGACGCTCGTTTTCCCCGCCTTCCCCCCGCTACAGTTCTTGCTTTTCCGCCTTTTCCTCCCGCCGCCGGATGCCCCCTGTATTCGCGATTTTTCGGCGGAACATTGGAGTTTTTGCAAATTTCTGGTTTTTGGGGACTCCGCCAGGCGGCCTTGGCTGGTGTGGGTCCGGAACGGCCTGTTGACGGGGTGCGGGACGGCACAAAAAACCCCTGCGGCATGCGGTCCGCAGGGGGCCAGGGGCAGGACCGCCGCCCCCCGGCGACGGCGCTGCGTCCGGAAACCGTCCGTTAGTCCTCGACGGGCGGGAGCTGGGCGGGATCGATGGAGGTGAGGAGGGTGAAGAGCTTGGCCGCGAAGAGGAGGTCGGCGGATCCGTTGGCCCCGGGGGCGGGCACGGGGGCCGTCCGGGGGGCGAGATGGGCGTCGAGCTCGATCTGGAAGAGCGGCGAGGCATAGGCGTAGCCGCCGTCGGGGAGGGGCGTCAGGGTGTGGGTGGCGCCGGCCAGGCGTCCGGCAATGGCGCGCGCGGCGCCGGAGCCCGAGATGCGGAAGGCGTTGTCGGCCTGGTCCAGGAACTCGGAGCGCGAGGCGTAGAGGCGCGGCTTGTCGGCGTAGGGGCGACCGGCCGAGGGGCAGAACGTGGCGCAGTTGGCGCATTCGTTGCAGAAGTCGGTCAGGACGGCCGTCTGGTAGGCCTGGCGGATGGCGTAGGGTGTGGCGGGGGCGGGGGAGGCGGCGCCGTCGGCGAGGGTCCAGGCGGGCAGGTCCGCGGCGAAGGGCTTGGCGGCGTAGGTGAGGAAGGCGTGGTTGGGGCAGACGGAGGTGCAGATGGAGCAGAACGTGTCGCAGGACAGGCAGCGCCGGGCTTCGGCCTGGGCGTCCTCGCGGGAGAGCGTGAGGACGACTTCGGCGAAGGTCGAGCGGGCGCCGGCGGGCGTCACGGCCGGTTCGTGGCGGTGGATGCGGGTGGCGCGCTTCTTCAGCGTGGCGGCAAAGTCGCCGAGGGGCGCCGTGGCGGCGACGGGGATGTCGCGCCCGACGGGCCTGGCCAGGATGGCGGCGGCGATGGCGCGGCCGTCGGCGAGGGCCTTGACGAGGGTGGCGGGGCCTTTGTTGACCGCGTCGCCGCCGGCGTAGATGTTCGCGACGGAGGTCGCGCCGGTGGCCGGGTCGGCCTCGATGTAGCCCTTGGCGTTGAGGCGCACGCCGGCGTCGGCGGCAAAGCCGAGGTCGGGCCGCTGCCCGATGGCCGCGATGACGGCCGTGACGGGCACGGGGAAGTCGGAGTTCGGGATGGCGACGGGGCGGCGGCGCCCGGAGGCATCCGGCTCGCCAAGTTCCATCCGCGTGCAGACGAGGGCGGCGACCTTGCCGTCGGCGACCTGGATGGATGCCGGGGCGGAGAGGTTCTGGATGGGAATGTCCTCGGAGAGCAGACCGTTGATTTCTTCGCGGTGGGCGGGCATTTCGTCGCGGGTGCGGCGGTAGACGACCGTCGGCTGCGCGCCGAGGCGCTTGGCGACGCGGGCGCAGTCCATCGCGACGTCGCCGCCGCCGACGATGGCGACGGGGCCTTCGAGCTTCGTCAGCTGACCGTCGCGGACGCGGCGGAGGAAGTCGATGCCGTCCAGGACGCCTTCCGCGTCGTCGCCGGCAATGCCGAGCGGCATCCCGAGGCGGGCGCCGGCGGCGATGACGACGGCGTCGGCGCCGCCGTCCAGCAGCGACCGGACGGTGAAGTCGCTCCCCGCGGCCTGGCCGAAATGGAAGCGGACGCCGGCGGCTTCGAGGCGCTTGGCGTCGGCCTCGACGAGCTCGGGCAGCGCGCGGTAGGAGGGCAGGGTCTGGGCGGCCATTCCGCCGGGGCCCGGCCGCGAGTCGTAGACGTCGACCTCGGCGCCGTCCTGGCGCAGGAACGCGGCGGCGGACAGCCCGCACGGGCCGGCGCCGACGATCGCCACGCGCAACGGCTTCGCGGCGCCGGCGGACAGGGCGGGGTCCTTGCCGTAGGCGAGGGCGGCGCGCTTGAGCTCGCGGATGGCGACGGGCTCGTCGAACTGCGACCGGACGCAGGTGGCCTCGCAGGCATGGTTGCAGGCGCGGCCGAGGGTGGCGGCCATCGCGTTGTCGTCGCGGATGACGGCGGCGGGGGCATCGAAGTCGCCGCCGGCGATGGCGCGGACGTAGGAGGGGACGTCCTGGGAGAGCGGGCAGGTGCCGCGGCAGGGGGCGGCGGCGCAGTCGAAGCTGCCCAGCGGACGCGCCGTCTTGGTGGCGCGGCGGTCGAAGGTGTCGCGCTTGTAGGCGGGCGATTCGAGGACCTCCTTGGCGTAGGCGACGAGGTTTGTGAGCGCGGCGGCCTTGACCGCCGTGCCGGCCGGGGCGTCCGCCTTGGCCATGATGAACGACGGCAGGTTGCGCGCCTTCGCGGCATCCATCGCCGCCCGCGTCTCGGAAATGTATTGCAGCAGGCGCGCATAGCCGCCCGGGCGCAGCAGGTCGGACGACGACGTGATCGTGTTGAATCCGCACGCCAGCAGGTTCGCGACGTTGAACGCGTCGGCGCCGCCCGCGTAGGAGATCCGCAGGTCGCCGCCGAATTCCTGCGCCAGCTTCGCCGCGAGGTTGACCGTGACCGCCTGGAGCGGCCGGCCCGACATGTACATCATCTTCTCGTCGGGCGAGAACACGCTGCGGTGGTTGACCACTTCAAGCGTGTTCGAAAGCTTCACGCCAAACACGACGCCCTTCTTCGCCGCGCGCTCGCGGAGGTCCGTCAGGATCTTCAGCGCGTCGGGATACTTCAGGTCATGCCCGAAGGCGCTGTCCGGAACGGTGATCTGCGAGAATCCGCAGACCTTGTTGAGGATGCCGCGCAGGGCATCCGGACCCAGCAGCGTCGGGTTCAGCTTGACGTTCGTGTGCAGGCCGCGCTCTTCGATGAGGTAGGCCGCGATCTTGCCGATCTCGTCCGGCGGGCAGCCGTGCATCGTCGAAAGCGTGACGTTGTCGGACAGCTGCCGCGGAATCGCGATCTCGCGCACTTCGGGATAGACCTCGGCGACGGCGTCGACGGCCTCGTCGAACTCTGCGCCCGCGTCGGCCATCCGCGCCAGGTAGCTCTGCACGTTCGGCTTGAGCACGCCTTCGAGGTTGTAGCCGACGGACATGTTGAAGATCATCCCCGGCGTCGTGCCCGCCAGCCCCAGCTTGCGGTGCAGCGCGTGGATCAGCACCCACGCCATCAGATATTCGCGGAACGACTGGTCGATCTTCAGCTCCTGCGACCATTCCACGTTGTAGCCTTCGTCCTGCATGTCGATGCACGGCTTCGAAACCTTGATCTCGTCCAGCGTCTGGACCGTCTTCAGTTCGATGAAGCGCGCCCCTTGCAGCCACGCCGCGACGATGTTCTGCGCCATCTGCGAGTGGGGCCCCGCCGCTACCCCGAACGGCGTGTCCAGGCCCTGGCCGTAGAGCGCCGTCCGGAACGGATCGGACGCCGAGGGCCGGAAGAACAGCCCCTCGGGAATGCCGAAGATGCTATGGCGCTGATCGAGCTCGGTGAAAACCCAGCGGGCAAGTTGCTTGAAGGACAGCGGCTGGAAATGGTCGGACATACGGGACTCCTTGAGTTGATGGGGGTTCAATCGCGGGAAAAGAATGCCACGCGCGCGCACACGAACGCAAGAGCAATCGCCACCCGTTGGCGAAACGCTTGAAATGCCGCCGCCCCGCCCCCCGCCGCC
>JAZQOP010000081.1:0-2937 GCA_045627965.1 Kiritimatiellia bacterium
GGCGTCGTAGTCGAAGGTGTGGACGACCCAGTCGGATTCCGCCATGGTGTGGCGCTTTTCGATCTTTTTCACGCGGCGCCCCATGTGGTCGTATTCGTAGGAATAGGTGCGGCTGCCGGTGATCAGGACACGGGGGGAAACGCCCACAAGGCGGTTTTCGGCGTCCCAAGCAAACTGCCAACGGCCGAGTGAGGTCATGTTGCCGTCAGCATCGTATTCGGGGGACCTGTTCTCGGCAAAAGCGTTCGTATACTGATTCAACTCGTTTGCCGCATAATAGTTCGTCATGCCGTTTTCTGCCCCAAAGAGGCGGTTGCCGATGGGGTCGTAGGCGTAGGAGTAGGTGTTGGTGCCCATGAGGGCGGAGGTGAGTTCGGAGCGGAGGTTGTAGCCGAAGAGGTTGGTGATGGTGCTGTCGTCGATGCGGACGGTGCGGCGGCCGAGGGGGTCGTAGGTGTAGGCAAAGGTGGAGATGACATTGGTGCCCCAGGCGTTGGAGACGAGGGTTTTGACGTCGCGGTGGGGTTCGTATTCGTAGGCGGCGGCGAGGCCGAGGTCGTTGGTATAGCCCGCGAGGAGGGAGGAGTCGGGCACGTAGGAGTAGGTGAAGGTGGCGCCATTCGAGACGGCGACGGTGGAGAAGCGGCCGAACTCGTCATAGCTGTAGCCGACGGAGTAGTCGGGATCGAGGGCGATGCCGGAGGCGCGGCCGTAGGCGTCGTAGGTGCGGACGAGGGCATCGCCGTCGGGGTAGCGTTCTTCAAGGAGGTTCAGGGCGTCGTAGACGTTGGTGCGGGTGCCAAGGACATCGGTAACGGTCAATTGGCGACCTTGGCGGTCGTAGGTGTAGGCGACGTCGGGGGTGGAATCGGAGTAGTCGATGGAAACGAGCTGGCTGAGGGCGTGGGCTGAGTCTGCGGCATACCACAAGAACCAGACGACACCAGAATGAGGAGGCTTTGTGTTGGGATTATGGGGTTGCATCTTTTTTTGCTTTGTCATCATATAGGGGGGTGTCCCCTGATACCCTAGTTCCCCTCGCACCGCAGGCAAATTCCGCAATATGACGCGCAAGGTTATGTCTGCATTCGTAACTCAACCGTTGTGTCCTTCTAAAGTCTCTCAATCGGTCGGTCAATTCACAGTCACGGTTTTGTAGCGATTCTGAAATGGCGTTAAGCATCGTGTTCATCGCAACACCATGATATTGTTGCATTTCAGTGGATATAATTATGTATGCGATTCCAGAAAATCCTGCAGCAAGGAAAATAAACATGAGCATTACAGAATAAAAGCCCGTCTTTATACGGGCGGACAATGAAAAACAATTATTACTCCCTCCCCTTTTTTGATACGCTTTTTTGCACACATTCCTCCCAAATGCAAACCAAAACAATATTATTACAAACCACGCGGCGCGTTGTGCACAACTTTTGGGAGTTCGAAATACTTTCCGCAATGATGTTGATTTATGCCCGTTCAGGCTTGGACTATTCTTCGTCGACATTCTAAAATCAAAAGCCAATCCATTCCTCCTTCCATCCTCTTTTGATTTAATTTGTAATTGTCTTGCTTTTTCGCCGCATCGGGCAAACAGACGGGCATTTTCCAGCACATCAGATTTACCTTTGTACGCTTGAGATTGTTTTGAAATATAGGATGCAAGGCGCTGTTCAAATCCCTTCTCTCCACTTGTTAGTGCTCTCTCAATTTCCGCCAAGGTAATATCCATTGAAGAGGCATAATAACTTTGCAAATCCAACCAAGTAATCATCGCTAGGATTAGCGAAACTATAGCAGCAGTGCATACGCTAAAGAGCATACTCAATATTCTTCCAGCCCCAATTTTTTCTATCACAGAGTTCATGCAGCACCTTAAAGGCCATTCCATTCCGCCCAATGGCAACAATTCCAGGTAAGTGAATCAGCATCGCGAGGGGATACAGGCTTGTCGCACTTTGTTCTCCACAAATAAGGACAAACCTTTATTTCCTCGCACTTTCCGGTTCTGGTACTGGGATCTTCGATGGGAATACGTTGGCCACGCCGTAAATCATTCCTTGCATGCCCATAACACCGCCCACGATTATCTCCATGACAACAAATATAGCAATGTGTTGCCCCCAGTTTCCCAAATACCCCTAAAACTGGTCGCTTGCATAGCCAATATGAAACTTTCTTGACTATTTGCCCATTTTGACAACAATGAGTTTCCGGTCGAAATATTTTCCCATTACAGCAAGCTTGATAGTTGGGGTTGTAAATTATTCGTCCGCAACATGGATGTTCCACCTTGTCGGGAAGGGGATTTCCGTAAGATTTTCCGAGGACATCTATTCTAAACGTGGGCGCGTTTCCTGAAAAGCCATATATAGATAATCCACCACGTTCTGCTATGGGATCACGAGAACTCCACCTTCCAATTCGGGAAAAATAAAACCTATGGCCATAGTAGCTCATTTTCTGTCCCACTTCAATGACTTTTGTGCTAAAATGAAATGGGTGTATTCCCATATTGGCCATCTGTGGTTCGACTTCGTTTCCGAAGCCATCGTATAAGTGAATAGCCTGAACGTTGCCTGAACTGTCCGTGGTTTCTGTGGTGTTACCGTTAGCATCATAGAAACTAAAAGCGTTCGTTCCGTTACGGATGGCTTGGAGGAGGCCGCCGATGCCGCCGGCGCCTTGGAGGGTCGAGGAGAGGTCGAGGCCCCAGAGGTAGGAGGCGGCAACAGGGCCGCCAATGCCGGTCAAGGCGAGGTTAGTCTGGGAAATATAGGGGTGCGGGGTGCGGGGGACGGTGGCGGGCTTGCGTTCCTGGAGGAGGTTCCAGCCGTCGTAGAGGTAAGCGCGGCCTTGGACGTAGTGCCAGGTGGTTTCGCCGAGATAATCGTTCCATGCAAACTCGCGGCGGGCGATGCGGCGGCTTTGGGCGTC
>JAZQOP010000082.1:0-7342 GCA_045627965.1 Kiritimatiellia bacterium
CCTCCCGCCGCCCCGCCAGCACGATCCGCGCCCGCCCGCCCCGCGGCGTCCCCCCCAGCCCGTTCCCGGCCTCCATCGCCTCGCCTCCGCTACGCATCCGGGTGCCGCTGCCGCACCACCTCGTAGAGCAGGATCGTCGCCGCGGCCGCCACGTTCAGCGAATCCGCCTGCCCCAGCATTGGGATCCGCACCAGCTCGTCCGCCTGGTCCATCCACATGTCCGACAGCCCGAACTGCTCCGCCCCCACGATCACCGCGATCGGTTGCGTCATGTCCACCTGCGTATAGTTCTTCGTCGCATGCGGCGACGCCGCCACGCTGCGGATCCCCTTCGCCTTCAGCCAAGCAATCGTCTCCGGCGTCCCCGCCTCCGCCACCGGCACCGTGAAAAGCGTCCCGATCGACGCCCGCACCACGTTCGGATTGTTGATGTCCGTGCACCGGTCGCAGACGATCAGCGCATCCGCCCCCGCCGCGTCCGACGTCCGCAGCATCGTCCCCAGGTTCCCGGGCTTCTCGATGTGCTCCCCGATGACGAGAAACGGGTTCGCCGGCAATTTCAGGTCCGCCAGCGTCCGCCGGATCTGCGGACACAGCGCCAAGAGCCCTTCCGGGCGGTCCCGGTAGGCGATCTTCCGGAACGCCGCCTCGGAGCACTCGAACAGCGGAACCCCCGCCTGCGCGCACCGGGCCACGATCGTCGGCTCGTTCTTGCCCTGGTAGAGCTCCGGGCAGTAGAACAGCCGCTCCACCGGCACCGCGTTGTCCAGCGCGCGCTTCACCTCGCGGTAGCCCTCCACGATCAGGAGCCCCGAATCGTCCCGGTGCGACCGCTGCCGCAGCCGCACGATTTCCTTGATGGCCGAATTCTGCAAACTGGATACGATCGTCGGATTCATGCTACCCCTTTCGAGACCCCGCCATCCTACCCCCTTCCCGCCCCAAAGCAAGCCAATCCTCGCCACCGGCGCCGAAACCGGAACCGCAAAATGCCTCGGCGCTCCCCGCAAATGCCGCGCGGGAGGACCGCGTGCCTCAGCGCCACGACGGCCGGGTGAAGGCCGCCAGCAAAAGGGTCCAGTTCAGCAGCAGCGGGGCCGCCGCCAGCGTGACGAGCGGATGGTCGACCTTCGGCCGCAGGACCGCCGCCACCGCCGAGACGCCCAGCAGCGCCGTCGCCCCCCAGAAGGCGGGCATCCAGATGCCGGCCAGCGCCCCGTAGGCCAGCAGACACGCAAACGGCGTGCAGACGCGGAAGACCTTGTGGCTGAGGAATTGCACGAAGATCGGGTTCCGCCACGGCGCCAGGAGCCGCGGCTCGATCCGCAGCAGCTGCCATACGCCGGCCGCCGTGCGGCGCTTGCGCCGCAGCTCCGCCGCCAGGTCCGTCTCGGAAACGTCGTAGCAGGCCGCCCCGCCGACGAAGATGCACCGCCCCCCCGCCAGCACCGCCCGCATCGGAATCAGCACGTCGTCGTCCAGCGTGCCCGGCGGCGGCGGAACCGCGGCCTCGCGGCGGATCGCATAGAGCGCCCCCGTCGCCCCCGGAACGGACCCCACGGCCGATTCCGCCGCGCGCAGCCTCTTCTCGAACGACCAGTAGGAATCGGCCGCCGAGCCGTCCGACGTCTCGGGCTTGCCGAAGACCAGCTCGCCCGAGGCCACGGCGACCGGCGGGTTCCCCGCAAGCAGCCTCAGCAGCCTTCCGACCGCCCCCGCCGGAATGCGCTGGCGGACGTCGACCATGACGAGCACGGGCGTCGCGGCCCGGGGCATCAGGTCCGCCAGCACGGCCGCCTTGCCGCGCGGCACATCGAAGCCGACGACCTCCACGCGCGCATCGCCGATCTCCGCCGCAAGCCGTACGGCCGCCTCTCGCCCGCCGCCGTCGAGCCCGACGCAAATCTTCGCAAGGCCGTCCGACGGCGGCAGCGCCAGCAGTTCGCGAATCTTTTCCGGCAGCCGGCCGCCGGCGTCGCGGGCCGAGAGGAGGACCGTCGCCGGCAGGGGCGGCGGCGCGGGGTCGGCCTCCTGCGGGGCCTTCCGGAAGCGGGCCAGGACGCGCATCGCCAGCGGATAGCCAACGTAGGTGTAGAGCAGGAACGCAACCCCGGCGGCAAACAGCGAAATGGCAAGCACGGACGGCATGGCGCCCCCGCTAGGCGAACGGCCAGCCCGACAGGTAGCGCGAGCCGCTATCCGGCAGCAGCGCGACAATCCGCTTGCCCGCCATCTCCGGCCAGCACGACATCTCCAGCGCGACCGCGAGCGCCGCACCGCCGGAAATGCCGATCAGCAGACCTTCCTGGCGGGCCGCCTCGCAGGCCGCCTCCCCCGCCTTCCACGACTCCACGGGACAGACCCGGTCGACCACCGACCAGTCGAGCACCTTCGGCACAAACCCCGCGCCGATCCCCTGTATCTTGTGCGGCCCGGCGTTCCCCCCCGAAAGCACCGCCGACTCGGCCGGCTCGACCGCGACGATCCGGATGCCCGGGCAGGCCTGCTTCAGGCGCCGGCCGCAGCCCGTCAGCGTCCCGCCGGTGCCGACGCCGGCCACAAAGGCGTCCACGCGCCCGCCGGTGTCCTCGAGGATTTCCTCCGCCGTCGTCCGTTCATGGGCGAGGGCGTTGTCCGGATTGTCGAACTGGCGCGGAATCCAGGCCCCGCCCGGCTCCGCGGCGGCGATCTCCTCGGCGCGGGCGATGGCGCCGGCCATGCCGTCCGCGCCGGGGGTCAGGACGACCTTGGCGCCATAGGCGGCCAGGAGGCGCCGGCGCTCGATGCTCATCGTCTCCGGCATCGTGAGCGTCAGACGGTAGCCGCGCACCGCCGCGACCATGGCCAGCCCGATGCCCGTGTTGCCGCTGGTCGGCTCCACGATGAGGCCGCCCGGACGCAGCTCGCCGCGCGCCTCGGCGCCCTCGACCATCGCAAGCGCGGCTCGGTCCTTCGTGCTGCCGCCGGGATTGACCGCCTCGAACTTGACAAGCACCTCCGCCGCGCCGCAGCGATTGATCCGTCCCAGCCGGATCAGCGGCGTCCGCCCCACCGTCCCCAGCACGTTGTCGTAAATGCGGCCCATAAAGCCCTTCCTTCCGCGCGTCCTGCGCAACGCCCCGAATCCTACATGGAAGTTGCAGGATGTCAAGAAACACCCCGTCGCCTACGGCCACCTCGAGGTCTTTCCGCTAGGGGGCCGCCAGGCGGAGGCGCGCCGGCCATTCGTCGCCGCCGCAGCGCACCACCAGGCCGTCCGCGGCGACGTCCGCCGGCAGCACGACGGCCGGGAAGTAGACCGGGCGGAGGCGGCCGGGCGTCACCTCGGCCGTCGCCAGCGGCGGCGCATCCGGCGGGTCCGACGTCCGGAACAGGTCCGCCGCAAGCGGTTCGACGCCGCGTCCGGCGCGCATCTCCGGCGACCAGCCGCCGACATTCCGCAGGACGGCCGAGGCGACGAGCGGCGTCCCGGCGGCGGCCTTCGCCTCCGGCGGCAGCGGCATGGCGCGCGCGAAGGCCGCGGCGCGACGCCATTCGTCCTGCATCCCGGCGCATTCGGCCGTCAGCTTGATTTCGGGGAACTGCTCGACGAAGAACGCCGGAGGGTCCTCGTCGAGGAACATCTCCATCCGGCGCAGGTCGAGGCGGCGGTGGATGAGCGAATAGATGCGGTCGAAGCCGGTGCCGACGGGCAGCGCGACGTTCTTCTTCTCGAAATGCCACATCGCCAGCGGGAAGCGCAGGAACGAATCGTGCGCGACGACGAGCGTCCGGCGTGCGCCCGGCTGGGTCACCAGCATCGCGTTCTGGGGAAAGCGGCCCCCCAGGCCCATGCGAGGCAGCAGGTCCGTCGCGCCCATCGCCGAGCCGGCGACCCGGACGCAGAGGCGGCTGTCGCGCTCGAAGCAGTAGTCGCCGTCGCCGCCCTCGCCGTCGCGCAGGGGGGGGGCGGCCAGGCCGTCGTCGCCGAGCATGGCGCCGAGGCGCTCGACGATGAGCGCGTAGAGCAGCCAGGTCCCGTAGGCGTTCGGATGGTGGTCCTCGCGATAGAACAGGCCTTCCGCGCCCCCCACCGAGGCGCCCCGTTCCGCGTAGACGTCCGCCATGAAGAAGACGTTCGTCTCGGCGGTGCTCCCCGCCAGCGCCGCCCGGACCTGCGCCCCCGTCGGCGGCCCCGGATGCGCCACGACATGCGCCGGCAGCGTCTCGCGCGGCAGGCTGCGCGCCTTCGTCGGCGTCAGCACCTGCAGATAGCCGACCCCCGCGTCGCGGCACCACTGCGCGCGCCCCTCGAACAGCGCCACCCAGTCGGCCAGCTCCTCCGGCGTCAGCTCGAACGCCCCCATGTAGTCCTCCAGCTCCGCCCAGTTGCCGCCGCACCGGAAGACCCACCCGTCGCGTCCCTTCACCTGCTGCCCGACCTGCGCGTGCAGCACCTCCATGTGCACCCAGCGATAGAAGTCGATGATGTAGGACCGCCACGCATACTGGTCGGAATACCACGCCTGCACCTGCTCGCCCCACCCCCGCCGCAAGATCCCCCGCATCCCCGGCCAGGCCGCCAGGTCCCGGTTCTCCCGCACCTGGTGCGCCCCCCACCGCGGCCAGTGCAGGAACCGCGCCGACGCCTTGAACCCCAGCGACGCGCACAGCAGCGCCGCCCAGAACGCCAGGAACGCCATATCGACGACCCGCCGCGCCCGCGAACGCTTTTCCGCTGTCCTTTCCTCGGCCATCTCAGAACCTGTAGTAGATGAACGGATTATACGCGCCCCCCGCCACCATCAGCAGCGCCGCCAGCCCCAGCAGCGTCAGCACGGCCCATTCCGCCGCCGACGCCCACTCCGCCGGCACGTGCGACCGCAGCCATCCCCGCGCCGCCGGCACCACCGGGAACGCCAGCAGCACCCCCGCCGCCAGCGCCCAGATCGCCTTGGGCGAAAATTCCAGCCATAGCGCCCGCGCCGAGCGCACCGGCTCCAGCACCCCCGCCAGCGAGCCCAGGAACCGCCACGCGTCGCCCCAGCACTCCGAGCGGAACAGCACCCACCCCGCCATCACGACCGCCAGCGCATACACCCGCCCCGGCACGCTCCGCAAAACACGTTTCCATTCAATGGAAACATGTTTCGGCCCCTTTTCCACACAATGGAAACGTGTTTCGGCCCCTTTTCCACGCAATGGAAGCGTGTTTCCCGCCCGCGCCGGCTTCCGCCGGAAGCAGCGCTCGACCAGCAGGAAGGCCCCGTGCCACAGCCCCCAGGCCATGAACGTCCAGCTCGCCCCGTGCCACAGCCCGCACAGCGCAAACACCACCAGGCCGTTCAGCCCTGCGCGCAAAGGCCCCTTGCGGTTGCCGCCCAGCGGAATGTAGAGGTAGTCGCGGAACCACGTCGACAGCGAGACGTGCCACTTGCGCCAGAAGTCCTGGACGCTTGTCGCCGAATACGGATGCAGGAAATTCTCGCGGAAGTCGAACCCGAGCATCCGGCCCATTCCGATGGCCATGTCCGAGTAGCCCGAAAAGTCGTAGTAGATCTGCAATGTGTAGCACACCAGCGCCACCCACGCCATCCCCGCCGGAAGCGCCCCGCCGTCCTCGACCACCCCCCAGTAGGCATCCGCGACCGCCGCCACCGTGTTTGCCACGAGCACCTTCTTCGCGAGCCCGCACAGGAACCTCTTCGCCCCGCTCGCCACGCGCTCCAGGCCCGTCTCGCGCTCGTCGAGCTGGCGCTGGATGTCCGCATAGCGCACGATCGGCCCCGCGACCAGCTGCGGGAACAGGGCCAGGTAGCACGCAAAATCCGTCGTCCGCCTCGCCGCCGCCACCTCGCGCCGATAGACGTCGATGACATAGCTCATCGCTTGGAACGTGTAGAAGCTGATCCCCAGCGGCAGCGCAATCTGGGGGATCGGCACCGACACGCCCGGCAGCAGGTCCAGCGTCCGCGCCGCCAGCCCCGCATACTTGAACACCCCCAGCAGCGCCAGGTTGCCGGCCATCGCCGCCGCCAGCCAGGCCTTCCGCCAGCGCTCGCCCACCGGACGCCGCGCGCGTCCCCCGTCGATCGCCCGCGCGCAGGCCGCATTCAGCACGATGCTCGCCACCAGCCACGCCGTCCCCGGGCCCTCGCCCAGGAAATAGAACCCCAGCGACGCCGCCAGCAGCCACACGTTCACCCAGCGCCACCGCGCCCCGGGCCACCAGCGCCGCCCCAGCGCCGACAGCACGAACGCCACCGCCAGCGCGACCGGCAGGAAGACCGTGAGGAAAAATGGCGTGCTGAAGACCATCGGGCTACCGGATGCGCACGCCTTCCACCGCCAGCCACGCGCCCTCCGCGGCACGCACGACGGAGAACGGGATTTCCGTCGTCCCGGGCTTCAGGACGAACTCGAACGACTGCACCGCCGTCATCCCCGGCTCGAACGTCAGCTGCGCCCGGCCGGCGCGGCAGACCGCCGTCCCCCCGATCGCCGAGGCCGTCACCTCCATCGTCACGCGAGCCGGGGCGTTGCCGGGCAAGCGCACCTCCAGCATGCCCGTCTCGCCGCCGCGCAACGTGCGGTAGTCGTTCCAGTCCCCCAGCCGCCACGGCTTGTAGAGATGCCAGCCGGCGCCGAACGATACCCACGCCTTCGCCCCCCGCGCCACCTGCTTTTCCGCCACCTCGTCGCGCAGGTCGTAGAAGATTTCCACCTCCAGCCGCGACGGATAGTCGTAAAAGTCCTCCATCGGCGCCGACCCGTTGCGCACCATCCGCAGCCCCGGCCCGTTCGTCACCACGGCCCGGTGCCGGAAAAACCTCTCCGGCCACGTCCACAGGCCCATCCGCTTCTCGTGGTTCCGCGTCAACCGGATGAACGCCTGGGCCCGCCCCTCCTCGAACGCCGCCTTCGTCCGCTCGCGCCACCGCCCCTGCACATAATTCTCGTAGGGCTCGTCCGGCACCGTAAAGCCCACCTCCATGGTCGCCGGCGCATACAGCGCCATTTCGTTCCACGGCTCCAGCCAGCGATCCACGATCGCCACGTCGCCCGCCGGCAAGTTCGCATCCAGCCAGTCACGCAGCTCGGCATACGGCGTCGGGCGCCCCGGCAACCGCATCACGTCCCGCGCCATTCCCCAGAAGCACGCCACCAGCGCCAGCCCTGCCGCCACCAGCGCCGCCCCCTGCCACCGTGCCGGCGCACACTTGCACAGGCGCTCCACGCCCATCGCCATCCACGCGACGAACAGCGGCCAGCATCCCGAAAAATACGACAGCTTCGCCGCGCCCCCCCCCACCCCGCCGACATACGCATAATTGCACGCCAGCGCCGCCGCCAGCATCCATCC
>JAZQOP010000083.1:0-37557 GCA_045627965.1 Kiritimatiellia bacterium
GGCTTTTCCGTCCGACGCGGGCCGTATTCGGCAGGGATCGCGGTCCCGCGGTAGCCGAATGGGGGGCCTAAGGGATGGCCATTCGGCCCCTGGCGGGCGGTTCGACCGACGGCGGGCCGCTCGGAGAGCGGCCCCTACCAAAAGGGGCCTCACATGGGGGGCAAAATCCGCAAAAATCCCAATGTTCAACCGAAAAATCACGGAATGTGCGGGGCGAATTTTGGGCGAGATTTTTGCGGGTTGGTGGCATTTCGGTAGGGCCCGGTCTCCGAGCGGGCCGTATTCGGCAGGGATCGCGGTCCCGCGGTGGCCGAATGGGGTGCCTAAGGGATGGCCATTCGGCCCCTGGCGGGCGGTTCGACCGACGGCGGGCCGCTCGGAGAGCGGCCCCTACCAAAAGGGGCTTTCACATGTTGCAAAATGTGCAAAAAATCTAATGTTTAACCGAAAAATCACGGGATGCTGGGCGGCTTTTCCGGGCGGGGGGCGAGGGCTTGCTTTCGCATTCAGCGGATACGTTGTGGACAAAATTCAAGTTGGACTTGAAATTTGTCCACACATGGGCTAGGCTCGCTCTCGACGGAAGGATGAAAGAGGTCGAATCATGATTCAACGGGCCATTGCCGATCGGGTTCGCGAGCTGGCGAAGACGTTTCCGGTGGTCACCATCGAGGGGCCGCGGCAAAGCGGGAAGACGACGCTGGCCCGAATGGTGTTCCCGGACTATGCCTATGCCAATCTGGAGGATACGTCGACGCGCGCCCTGGCGGAGCAGGATCCTCGAGGTTTTTTGGAGAAATACCCCGCGCCGGCCATCATCGACGAGATCCAGCGCGTGCCGGCCCTGCTGGGCGATTTGCAGGTGAAGGTGGACCGCCTGGGGGGAAATGGGCTCTACATCCTGACGGGTTCGCACCAGCCGCAGCTCAAGGCCGGCATTGCGCAGTCGCTGGCGGGCCGCACGGCGCTGGTGACGCTTTTGCCGCTCTCGATCGCCGAATTGAAGGGCGCGGGGGGGGGGCTGACCCGTGACGAGTACATTTTCCGCGGCTTCCTGCCGGCCGTCTATGACCGGGCGCAGAATCCGTCGGATGCCTACGAGGCCTACTATCGGACCTATGTCGAGCGGGATGTCCGCCAGCTGATCCAGTTGACGCACCAGGGCGCGTTCGAGCTTTTCCTGCGCCTGCTGGCGGGGCGTGTCGGGCAGGTGGCCAACCTGGACGGCCTGTCCGGCGAGGTCGGGGTCAGCGGTACGACCCTGAAGGAATGGCTTTCCGTGCTGGAGGCGAGCTTTGTCATCTTCCGTCTGCAGCCCTACTACAACAATTTCGGCAAACGCTTCGTCAAATCGCCGAAAATCTACTTTACCGAGGTCGGCCTGGCCGCGCATCTTCTCGGGCTGGATTCCGCGGAGCAGGTGGGGCGCGACCCGCTTCTCGGTGGGCTTTTCGAGAACATGGTGGTGCTGGAGGTCCTGAAGGCGTGCCACAACTTGGGACGCGGCGGGCGGCTCTACTACATGCGCGACAAGCGGGGCGTCGAGGTCGATTTGGTTTTGGAACGGCAACGGAAGCTCCTGTTCGCCGAGATCAAGAGCGCCATGACGCCCCATGAGGAGATGGCGAAGAACATCCGCGCCATGCGGCGCGCGACCGGAGAGGGCGAGAACGCCGTCGTCATCTACAACGGCGAGCCCTGGCCCCTCCCGGGGTGCGATGGGTTCATCCCGTTCCAGGATGCCGGGACCATTGTCGGGTAAAGGGGCGACGGGGCCGCCCCGACGCCCCCCAACGGGACGACAGGACTCACGTGACGCACGGGATGGGCCTGCGGGGCCCTGTTTGGGGGCAAAATGCGCAAAAATGCCAATGTTTCACCGTAAAACAGCGGAATGTGGTGGGCGGGTTTGGGGCCGTTTTTTGCGGGTTGGTGGCATTTCGGTAGGGCCCGGTCTCCGAGTGGGCCGCATTCGGCAAAAATCGCGGGCCCGCTGGAGGTCGAATGATCGCCCAAGGGCTGTCCGTTCGGTCCCGGCCGGGCGGTTCCACCGGCAACGGGCCGCTCGGAGACCGGCCCCTGCCAAAGGGGGCTATGATTGGACAAAATGGGGGCAATGGGCGCCCCCCGACGGGACGCACAGGACCCACGGGACGAACGGGATGGGGCGGCGGGGGGCCGATGGGGGGCAAAATGTGCAAAAAGCCCAATGTTCCACCGAAAAATCACGGGATGCGGGGGGGGGCGGGTTTGGGGGCGGGCGCGGGGTGGGTGGATGGCGGGTTTGTTGTGCCATTTTGTTGCATGTTCGATTTTGCTCAAAATGGACGAAAAACGGAAAGGGAACAAAAACGGGAATTTCCGGAAGGCGCGGCTAAAACGTTTTACCCTATTTATGCAAGAAAGTGTAGTTTTTCTTGTGCGCGAGGCCGCCGCATGTTAGGATTCCTCCAGTTCGCAGGGTGTACCTGCGGGCCGACAGAATTCGAGATTTGCCCGTTTTTGGCTGAAAATTGGCGATTTTATGAGAAAAACCTGGCATCGGTTCCGCTGCGGATCATGCCTCTCTTGCGTTGGACGCAGGGAGGACGCGAGAGGTCTGCACCCGGTTCGTGGCGGTTTTTCAAGCGAATTCAACGCCGCTGTCGCCCTTTGGGCGGAGGTGGTTTTGGCAACGGATGAAACCCTGGGCAGCACCCCGATGTTTGACGCATCGATGTTGCCGATTGCGAAACGATGACGACCTACGGAAAAGCGACGCTTTCGACTGGAATCGGGTCCGGAAGGGCCTGGTTGCCGGTGCGTGCACTTCCGTGGGTTGTGCTGGTGGCGTTGTGCCTGATCCTCGGGGCGACGTATTTCGCCTATGCCCCTGTGCGGGACGCGGATTTCGTCAATTGGGACGACGGGGTCTACGTGATGGGGAACTACCGTGTCCAGCAGTGGGGCTGGGACACGATGGTCGACTATTTCCGGATGCAGCCAAAACTGGGGCCGATGCCGAATGCGCAGTACACGCCGCTGGTGGAAGTGAGCTACGCCATCGAGCATCGTCTGGCGGGGCTGGACCCGAAAGTTTATCACACGACGAACCTGCTGTTGCATTTGCTGACGACGCTGCTGCTGGCGTGGGCGGTGCGGGAGCTGTGGGGCCGTCGGGGTCGGAGCGCCGGTGAATCGTGGGGCGTTGGCCTGCTGGCGGCGCTTCTGTTCGGGTTGCATCCGTTGCACGTGGAGAGCGTGGCGTGGGTGACGGAGCGGAAGGACATGCTGAGCGGCTTGTTCTTCGTGCTGTCGCTGGGGTTGTATCTGCACGGGAAGGGGCGGAGAGCCTGGTGGGGCGCAGGCAGCGTCGTCGCGATGTTCCTGGGTGTGCTGTCGAAGCAGGTGGCGGTGATGGTGCCGGCATGCCTGGTGCTGTGCGACTGGCTGGCGGAGGGGCGGTTCACGGTTCGGCAGGTCGTGTCGAAATGGGCTTGGTGGCTGGTGTCGGCCTTCGGGGTCTGGGCGGCGCTCTATTCGCATACGTTGGGCGGGGCATTCACGGGCGGGACGGCGTTCCATCCGGTGGAGAACGTGCTGGTGGCAGGCCGCGGCGTGGTGCAGTATGTGTGGACCTACGTCTGGCCGTTCGCGCTGAGCACGTTGTACACGCTGCCGGACTGGGCGGAAATCCCGAAACTGGCGTTTGCCGCGTGTGCGCTGGGCACGGTGCTGGCGACGGTCGGCGCGTGGGCGTTGCGCAAGCGGGTGCCGGAGGTGTTCTTCGGGTGGATGTTCTTCCTGCTGGCGCTGGCGCCGAGCTCCCGCCTGGTGCCGGTGGGCATCCGCTTCCTGTCGGCGGACCGCTTCTTCTACGTGCCGGGCATCGGCCTGCTGGTGCTGACGGCGTGGGGGCTCGCGAAGCTGGCGGCGTGCGGCGGCGGATGGGCGTGGGGCACGGCGGCGCTGGCGGCGGTGTTGTGCCTGGCGTGGGGATGGGGAACGCGCGCCCGCACGGGCGTGTGGCAGAACGACGCCGCGCTGTGGGAAAGCATGGCGGCGACGGCGGAAGATTCGTCGATCCCCCTGAACGGGCTGGGGTGGCAGGAGTTGTTGGTCAAGCATTCGCCGAGCAATGCGGTGAAGAAGGCGTTCGCGGCGCTGGAGAAGGATTCGCTGGATGCGGGGGCGCTGAGCTTGCTGTCGGAAGTGGCCTACCAGAACGGGGAGCTGAACAAGTTCCTGAAATTCGCGAGCTATGCGGAAGAGGCTTCCGGGGGCGATGTGATGCAGAGCCGTCCGCGCGTGTCGTGGGCGCTGACGTTGCAGGGGAAGGAAGAAGAGGCTGCGGCACTGCTGGAGAGCGTGCTGGAGAAGCAGCCGTTGGCGGCCCCGTACTGGGCGCAGCTGGGCTGGACGAAATGGCACGGCGGGGACGAGGCCGGGGCGGCGGCGGCGCTTTCACGCGCGAAAGAACTGGACGCGGGCGCGCGCGAACTGTATCGGGTGCTTTGGGGCGAAAAGGGCGAGAAGGGGGCGGGGTATGGCGAGTGGGAAAAGCTGGCGGCGGCGAGCTCGGGCTGGTTTGTGTTGCAGTATACGGCGGGACAGGATGCGCATTTGACGCTGGACATGGCGCTTGGTGCACAGGCGGAGGAGGAGCGGCTGACGGCGGCCATGGAGCGCCTGCTGCCACCTTGGGACGCCGTGATGAACGACGAAGACGCTCCGTTGGACGCCCGCATCTGGGCGGCGGACGTGCACCGGAAGACGGCGGTGACGGAGTACAATTTGGCCTGCCTGCTGTGCAAGGCGGGGAATTTGACGGGGGCGGCGTCGCGCTTGGAGCGGGCGATGGATTTAGACGAAACCTTGCGCGCCAATGCGCAGGAGGACGAAGATTTACAGGCCATCCGAGGCCGTTTCTTCCCCGAAGAGGCGGATTTGGAGGCCGAGGAAAAAGAGGAAGGGGACGCGGACGCCGCGTTGGCCTTCCCGCAACCATGCGAGGTGGCGATATGATGACGAAACGAAGCAATACCGGATGGACGGCGTTTTTCGGGCGGTGGATTGCGCTCGGAGCGCTGGTGATGGGATTTGGAGCGTCGGTGGCGCAAGGCGCCATTAAGGAAAACTTCGAAGTTTTGGGAACTGGTTTCGGGACCACCAGTTGGCGGACCTATACCGGGACGGCGACGCTGACCGTCAAGACCGGCCGCTATTATTCGACTTCCGGTGCCGCGGTGGGAACGAAGGCGGCGAACTTCTCGTCCAAGGGCGGTCTTGTGGCCTACAACGCGAACGGCATCGGGAGCGTGAGCTTCTACTACAAGAATTGGTCGACCAAGAGCACCGTCACCTTGCGGATGGTGGCGACGTTGGGCGGGAAGAGCACTTATAAGACGTTTTCGTTCACTACGACGGGATGGGTGTCCACGAGCTGGACCCCCGGGCTGACGGGGACGGGAGCGGCATCGTTTTCCGTGACGAACTCGGCGAACGCCTACCGTTTCTTCATCGACGAGTTCACGTTGACGGATGGAGCGGTGGCCCCCGTGGAAGGCGACGTCTGGATTTGCCCGGAGACGACGGGGAACCTGGGGACGTACGAGGTGGGGTCGACATTGGGGGATATGTGGCTGAACTGCCAGATCGGGCAGCAGAGCTGGAACATGTCGCAGGTGGGGATTGGGCTTGCGGGGACGGAGAACACGTGGCAGAGCTGGTATACGCTGTCGTGGTATGCGGACGGGGACGGGAGCAACAAGAAGGTCCATGCGAACCTGAACGGGTACCAGTTCACGTCGGTGGGACAGTATAACATTATTTACCAGGCGAACAACGGCGGGACGACGACGAGCTGGTCCGGGGACGGGTGGACGAATGCAGGGGCGTATCCTCCGGCGAGCATCGGGGCGACGTATTTCACGGTGACGGCGGTGGGGGTGCCGACGGGGTGCTCGGTGTCGGGGGCGACGACGACGTCGCTGACGGTGAACTGGACGAAGAACTCGTATAATGACAAGGTGATGGTCGTGCGCTGCGCGAGCGGTGCGACGGCGCCGACGCCGGTGAACGGGACGTCGTATGCGGCGGGGGCGTCGATCGGTTCGGGGACGGTCGTCTATCCGGCGGGGACGGGGACGAGCAAGACGGACACGGGGCTGTCGGGGGCGACGACGTATGACTACTATGTCTTTTCGTGCAACAACAACTACTATTCGTCGGGCGTGAAGGTGTCGGGGACGACGCTGACGCCCGAGACGCCCCCGTCGTGGAGCGCGTCGACGGACACGGCGACGGGGACGGCGGGCGTGGCGATGACCTACACGCCGAGCGGAGCGAGCGGGTCGCCGACTCCGACGGTGACGTTGCAGTCGAGCAGCGCGGCCGCTTCGACGTATTCGTTCACGGGCGGGAAGCTGACGTTTACGCCGGCGGCATCGGGGAGCTATACGTTCACGTTCCGGGCGACGAACTCGGCGGGCACGGCGGACAAGACGTTGACGGTGACGGTAAAGCCGGCGGCGCCGGCGGTGGCGGTCAACAACACGACGGGGAGCACCATCGGCGGGACGATTTCGGGGCTGGAGCCGGGGGCGACGGTGATGCTGCGGATGTATGATTCGCTGTCGGCGGCGAATTCCGACACGACGGGGACGAGCGGGACGGATGTTTCGGCAAACGTGACGGTTTCGGGGACGTCGGGGACGTGGAGCGTGTCGGGCGTGGACGGCTGCACGGCGCGGTCGTTCAAGGCGTGGCAGACGGTCAACGGCCAGAAGAGCGCCGGGTCGGCCGGGGTGACGGGCACGACGGTGACGCCGGACGCCCCGAGCGTGATCCCGAGCGCGACGCCGACGTCGGTCACCCTCTCCTGGGCGGCCGTCGCCGGGGCGACCCACTACATCGTCAACGTCTGCCCGGCGAGCGCTTCGTCGAGCGCCAAGGCGGTGGCGCGGGGGACGACGACGGATACGCTGACGCGGGACACTACGGGCATCACACAGACAAGTTATACTGCTTGGAGCGGGAAGACCGTTTCCTCGGAGGCGGTCTATGCCGGCACATCGGCGGGCGGCAACACTTCCATTCAGCTCCGTACCAGTTCCAACACGGGTGTGTACACGACAAGCAGCGGCGGAAAAGCTCTCAAGGTGACCGTTGTGTGGAATACTTCCACTTCGAGCAATCGTGGCCTTCAGGTCTATGGGAGGAACACGGCATATACTTCCATTGGCGATGTCTGGGGATCGGCCCCAGGAACGTTGCTGGGCACGATTTCCTACACGAGTTCCAGCTCGTATGACACGGAAGTGACGATTTCCGGCGATTACGAATATATCGCCTTGAAGCCGACGGGGGGCGCGCTCTATCTGACATCTATCACGATCGACTGGGAGACGGGCGGGGCGAGCTGCCTGGCGCGCGACGAGGAAGTGGCGGGGACGAGCTGGACGGCGAGCAGCGGGGTGGTGCAGGGGACGACGTATGACTGGAGCGTGGTGGCGGTGGGCGGCACGGCGCAGTGCGTGAGCGACGCGGCGACGGGCACGGTGACGGCGGGGGCGGAGGACCAGGCGCCGACGTTCGCGGAAGCGAGCGTGAGCTTGACGGGGACGACGGGGACGGCGGTGACGCATACGCAGACGGCGACGGGGTATCCGGCGGCGATGACGTACAGCATCACGAGCGGGAGCGGGGCGACGGTGAGCGCGGCGGGCGAGTTCAGCTTTACGCCGAGCGCGGCGGGGACGTATGCGTTCACGGTGCAGGCGGCGAACGGTGTCTTGCCGAATGCCACCTATGCGATCAATGTGACGGTGAAGCCGGCGACGCCTGTCGTGGCGGTGACGACGGAAGGGGCGGGGAGCCTGTCGGGTACGGTGACGGGGACGGAATCCGGCGCGACGGTCAACCTGCGGCGCTATGACACGCAGGAGGCGGCGGATGCGGACACGACGGGGACGGGCGGCTCGGCGGTGACGGTTTCGGGCGGCGCGTTCGACGACACGGGCCTGGCGGGTTGCACGACCTATTATTATAAGGCATGGCAGACGGCGGGTGGCCAGACGAGCGCCGGCAGCGCCGTCGCCAGCGGCACGGCCGGGCTGGCGGGCCCGGCGGTGAGCGTGAGCGCCCAGACGGAATCGAGCTTCACGATGCAGTGGGGCGCGGTCGCCGGCGCATCCAGCTATCTTGTGCAGGTCGCGACGGATGACGAGTTTTCGTCGGGGAGCGCTACGGTGCTGGAAGAGGACTTCAGCGGGTTCGGCACGGCCGGCGGGAGCGACGGAACGACGGATATTTCGGCGTCCCTCGACGGGAAGACCTCGACGCGCGGGTGGTGGGGGAGCAAAATCTACACGGGCGGCGGACGTGCCAAACTGGGAAGCAGCTCCGCCATCGGCTACATTTGCACGCCTCCGATGAGCCTGCCGAACGGCGGCACGGCGACCTTCTCGCTGCAGAAGTACGGCACGGACACGGGGTCCGTGAAGGTGGACGTGACGACGGATGACGTGGACAACAGTCCGACGTGGACGACGTTGACGACCATCGCTCCGCAGTCGACGGAGACGGAATATACGGTGACGTTGCCGGCGGGGGCGACGGTGACGCTGTCGTTCGAGACGACGACCAAGCGCGCGTATGTGTGCTCGCTGACGGTGGAGGGCGGTTCCGGCAGCGGAAGCCTCATCTATTCGGCGGCGGGGACGAGCCCGACGACGGTGTCGGACCTGGAGCCGGGGACGTACTACTACCGTGTGCAGTCGGTCGGCGGGAGCTGCGAGACGTGGAGCACGATCGGGAACGTGACGCTGGAGGCGACGTCGCCGGCGCTGGTGGTGAAGGACGGGGCGACGACGCTGTCGACGGGGGCGACGGTGGCGCTGGGGAACGCGGACCGCGAAGGTGCGGCGGTGACGAAGACGATCACGCTGGACAACACGGCGGGGACGGCGGCGCTGACGGTTTCGGGGATTGCGGCGACGGGGGACGGGTTCTCGGTGGCGAACGTTCCGGTGACGGTGGCGGCGGGGGCGACGGCGACGTTCACGGTCCAGTTTGCGGCCGGGACGATGAACGAAGGGGACCGGTCGGGGACGGTGACGATTTCGAGCAACGACGGGACGACGCCGGAGTTCGTCCTGAACGTGACGGCGCACGTGGTGCCGGGCGCGCCGACGGCGGGGACGCCGGCCGTGTCGGGGCTGTCGGCGAGCGGGGCGACGGTGACGCTGGGGACGATCCACATGCACGGCGGCGCGGCGAGCGCGGCGACGTTCGAGTACGGGACGACGGATAGCTACGGGACGACGGTGACGCTGGGGCATGGCGCGCTGACGGCGTCGACGACGAGCGGCACGTTGAGCCAGGCGCTGACGGGGCTGTCGGCCTACACGACCTACTACTACCGCTTTACGGTGGAGAACGCGGGCGGGTCCTGCGTGAAGACGGGCTCGTTCCAGACGCAGGGGATCGCCCCGGTGTGGACCTCGTCGACGCTGTCGGCGCGGACGTTGAAGTATTCGTCGTCGCTGGGAATCGGGTTGACGACGTATCTGAGCGAGCTGGGGACGCCGGCGGCGACGTTTACGATGGCCTTGGTGGGGGGGGATGCGCCGGCGGGGACGTATAGCGTGACGACAGACGGGACGTTTACGATCAGGCCGGCTCCGGCGGACGCGGGGAAGACGTTCACGTTCGCGTTCACGGCGTCGAACGCGGCGGGGAGCGCGACGGCGACGCTGCAGGTGACGGTGACGAAGGGGACGATCGGCGTGGTCGGGAGCGGTGCGTTCGAGGCGACGGCCGGGACGACGGTGACGCGCGAGTTCACGATCAACAACTCGGGCGCGACGACGCTGATCGTGAGCAACATCGTGGTGGCGGGGACGGGCTTCTCGCTGGCCGATGCCTGGTCGAAGACGACGATCCAGGCGGGCGGCTCGGCGACGTTCACGGTGGCGTTTGCGCCGGCGACCGAGGGAAGCTACACGGGGACGGTGACGCTGAAGAGCGACGACCCGGCGAGCTGGGACTATGTGCTGAACCTGACCGGGACGGGCACGAGCGCGAGCTGCGTCGAAGGCAGCACGAACGAGTTCAACCACCTGCCGGCATCCTACGCGACCGTGGTCAACGACGGCGGGACCTGGGAGGAAGGGGGCTACGCGCTGGGCATGTGGGCGCACAACGGGAGCGTCAACCAGGTGTCGGCGTTCCGCAAGTTCACGACGACGGGACTGAACAGCGGGACGGCGCGTCCGCTGGCGGTCGGCGACGAGTTCACGATCTGGACGAAGGCGGACGGGGCGCCGTATTCGGACGGGTATGCGGGGATCAGCTTCAACGACAGCCTGTCGTTCAGCGCGCATAGCGGCGTCTACGATGTGCGGCGCGGCGCGATCCAGCTGTGCGGCGACGGGCACTACAAGGTGTTCGACGCGGACCACCCGGACGGCGAGGACACGGGCAAGACGGCGGGGCAGTGGCGGAAGATCCGCTTCAAGGTGACGAGCTCGAGCACGTTCACGGCGGCCATCACGGACGACGGCGGCGCGAACGAATACGTCTACAGCGACCGGCCGATGATGAACGGGCCGACGGCGAGTTCGCGGATCCAAAGCTACGCGGTCTACCTGAAGAACGACGGCGGGCACAACAACTACTGGCAGGACGGGAAGGTCACGGATACGGGCTATGTGACGTTCGGCTCGGACGACAACTCGATCCCGCGGACGATCTCCGGCGTGATCAGCGACGGCGTGCCGGCGAACTGCGCGAACGGGTCGCGGACGAACCGGGTCTACAAGAAGGGGACGGGCATCATCGCGCTGACGGGCGTGAACACGTTCAGCGGCGGCGTGGAGATCCAGGGCGGCATCCTGCGGGTGGGCGCGGACAGCGCGCTGGGCGCGGTCCCGGCGAGCGTGTGGCCGGCGGTGGTCATCCTGACGAACGCGGCGCTGGAGGCGACCTCCACGTTCGAGATGAGCGCGCTGCGCGGCGTGCAGGTGGCGGGTCCCGGCGCGGGCCTGACGGTCGACGCGTCCCAGACCTTGACGATCGCGGGCCCGTTGAGCGGGAGCGCGACGTGGAACAAGTTCGGCGACGGCACGCTGCGCCTGACGGGCGTGAACACGTTCACGGGCGGCGGCTATGTGAGCAACGGGACGGTGACGGCGGCCAGCGCGCTCGCCCTGGGCGGCTCGACGAGCGGGCAGATCACGGTGAACGGCGGCGCGACGCTGCGCATCGAGGAGAACACCTCGGCGCAGAAGCTGGTGGCGCAGGCGGGCTCGACGTTCGCGGTCGTGGCCGGCAAGGCCCTGACGGTGGCGGCGGCGAGCGACATTTCGTCGAGCACGGTGCAGTTCGACCTGTCCGGCGATGCGACGTTCGACGGGGCGGCGGCGGCCGAGTGGGCGATCATCAAGGGCGCGACGACGACGACGAACGGCGCGACCCTCTCGCTGCAGAACCTGCCGGCGGGCGCGAACGCGAGCTGCTTCTCGTTCGCGAAGAGCGGCACGACGCTGAAGGTGACCTATGCGCCGCCGGCGGCCAGCGGCAACGACGTCTACTGGCGCGCGGAGGCCGATGACGGGCACTTCGTCCTGTCGAGCGGGCACGGGAGCGTCCAGCCTTGGTGGTACAAGATGGCCAACGGCGCGGGCTACGCGAACGCGAACATGACGGACAACGGGCCGAACAACCTGTTCTTCAACAACGGGAACCAGGTGGCCATGACGAACGACGTGGCGAGCACGGTCGCGACGATCGCCTTCGTGAGCGGGAACTCTTCGCGGACGATCTACGGGACGGCGCCGCTGACGGTGCTGGACGCCATCACGAACAAGGCGGGCGCGAACCACTTTGCGGTGCCGCTGGCGACGGATGCGGACGGGCTGCTGGTGACGAACACGTCGTCCGCGAGCATCTACTTCGATGGCGGGTTCACGGGCGGCGACATCACGAAGAAGGGCGCGGGGACGCTCTACATCGCCTCGGAGATGGGCGTGGGCGTGGACTTTGACGTGCAGGCCGGCGCGCTGCAGTTCAACAGCGGCGCGGCGGTTCCGGGGAACGTGCAGGTGGCCTCGGGTGCGAGCGTGAAGGCGAACGCGACGGCGATGACCTACGCCGGGACGATCAGCGGGGCCGGCTCGCTGTTGAAGCAGGGGACCGGCACGTTCGTCGTGACGGGCGAGAACACCTTCGGCGGCGGGACGACGGTCAGCGGCGGGACGCTGCAGGTCGGCAACGGCGGGACGTCCGGGACGCTGCCGGGCGACGTGGCGCTGTCGGCGGGCACGGCGACGCTGGCGTTCGACCGCAGCGACGCCTGCACCTTCGCCGGCGCGGTGTCCGGCACGGGCAAGCTGGTCCAGAGCGGGACGGGGACGCTGACGCTGAGCGGCACGAGCACGCTGACGGGCGCGACGACGGTCTCGAACGGGACGCTGGTCGTGAGCGGTTCGATCGCTTCGAGCGCGACGACGGTGGCTTCGGGCGCGACGCTGTCCGGCACGGGCACGGTCGGCGCCCTGGCGGTGAACGGCACGGTGGCCCCCGGCGCGAGCGCGGCGGCGGGCACGGCCGGCACGCTGAACGTCTCCGGCGCGGTGGCGCTGAACGCGGGCGGCGCGCTGGCGGTCGACCTGGCGACGACGACGTCGGCGGACAAGATCGCGGCGACGGGCGCCATTGCGGCGAATGCGAGCGGCATCTTCACGGTGGCGGTGCGCGGCGCGTGCACGGGCTTCGACAAGACGCAAGCCTACAGCTGGACGATCGTCGACGGCAACGGGACCCTGACGGGCTTCGATGCCTCGCGGATGACGGTCGACGCGTCCGCCTTCGGGCCGATGGTGGCCGACGCGGATGGCGCCTTCGCGCTGACGGCGGAGAACGGCGACATCGTGCTGTCCTGGAACCCGCGCCCGGCGGCCCCGACGCTGTCGGTCGGCGCGCCGGCGGCGGATTCGATCCCCGTGACGGTCGGCAACGCCCCGACGGGCGGCTCGCTGGTCGTGGTGGTCAAGCCGGCGGCCGATGCATGGACGATTGCGGCGAACGAGTATCCGACCGGTTCCCTGCCGAGCGTCGGCGACAGCTTCGTCGGCGGCACGGTGAAGTATGTCGGCGGCAACGCGACGGCCCAGTCGCTGGCCGGCCTGCTGAGCTGCTCGGCCTACGACATCCGCGTCTACAGCTACCTGGACGGCACCTGGTCGGCGGCGACGGCCTCCGATGAGTCCGTCGAAACGACCGCGCCGGCGGCCCCGACGTCGCTTGCGCACGGCACGCTGACGGCGACGAGCGCCGACCTGAGCTGGGCGGCCGTCCCGGGTGCGGCCAGCTACGTCCTCGATGTCGCCGTCGGCGAGTTCGGGACGGGCGGCAGCGGCACGCCGGGCGAGAGTGTGACCATCCTGACGAACGCCGCGACGAGCTACTCGTCGGTCCCGACCGGCTGGACCTACAACCACCTCAGCGGTTCGTCCTACCTGATCATCGGCTATTCGGATGGCTATGTCCAGACGCCGGAGTTCAGCGCGGCGACCTACACGGGCCTGACCCTCAAGTTCTTCATGCGCACGTATGGCGGCCCGTCCGAGGCGGGGAAGACGCTGACCATCCAGGCCTCGCTCGACCACGGTTCGACCTGGTCCGACGTGGGGTCGGCCAGCGCGAGCTCGACGACGCTGACGGAGAAGACGGTCGACCTGAGCTCGTTGGACCGCCAGGCGAGCGTCATCCTGCGCCTGGTCGACAAGGGCGCGGCCAGCAACAAGGGCGTCGGCGTGAAATCTATCTCCCTGACCGGCGAGAACACGCCGGTCCCGACGACCTACCTGGTGGCGAACGGGATCACCTACAGCAACTACGACGTCGGGAACGTGACGAGCTATGCGCTGACGGGCCTGGACGAGACGAACACCTACACCTGGCGCCTGCGCACGCAGGGGGCAGGGGATTGCCAGAGCGAGAACAGCGTCGAGGACACCTTCACGACGCCGCAGGACGCGAGCATGGGAACGGTGGTCGTGGCCGATTTCGCGACGGCGGGCCAGGTCGCGGCGCAGCTGGCGACGGCGGGCTCGACGAAGGTCGTCGTGCAGCGCATGCAGGTGACGGTCACGGACGCGGCGGTCGAGCTGACGGGCGCGGCCTTCGACCTGGGCGGCACGGCGGTCGCGGGCGACCTTGCCGGCTATAAGCTGTGGGTGGGGACGAGCGAGGACATCGCCTCGGCGACGCAGGTCGGCGCGGCGAGCGCGACGGGCGTCTGGACGGGCCTGTCGAAGTCGCTGGCGCTGGGGACGCACTACGTCTTCCTGACGGCGGACATCCAGGCGGCGGCGGTCGGCGGGCACACGATCGAGCCGGCGGCGTTCGCGGCGAGCAGCCTGTCGTTCACGAAGGCGCGCAAGAGCGGCTCGGCGACGGCGGCGGGCGCGACGACGATCGGCAAGGCGCCGGTGGTCAGCGTCGTGGACGGCGTGGTCCGCTACAACTGGGCGGCGGGGACGGGGCACACGATCGACTTGACGTCCGGGTCGGCCTATCCGGTCGACGACCTGGAATGGTCGATGGTCCACGGGACGATCGGCGGGTCGCCGTACATCACGCCGGACGGCACGAACGCGGTCTTCCACTGGGCGCCGACGGTGAACGAGGTCGGCCAGACGGTCGGCTTCAGCTTCACGGCGGAAAACTCGGTGGGCGTCTCGGCGCCGTGCATCGTGCAGGTGACGGTGGGCATGGGGTCGCTGTCGGCCTTCTCGGCGACGCCGGTGGAAGGCAATGCGGGCGCGATGGACCTGGCGTGGACGCCGTTCGGGGCGGACACGAGCGTCCGGATCCGCTACACGGAATACGCGGGCGAGGAGCTGACCTACGCGAGCGGCGGGGCGATCGCCTACGAAGGGCCGGCCAGCGCGCTGACCTATCGCATGACCAGCGGCATCACCGCGTGCAAGACCTACTACTTCAAGGCCTGGGAAGTCACTGGCAGCACCTACTCGCCGGAGGCCCTGGAAGACACGGCGACGGCGCCCGCCCCGGCGGCGCCGGAGAATCTCTCGGTCGCCAATCTCGACTATAATACGTTCCAGGCGAAGTGGAACGCGGTCTCGGGCGCGGCGAGCTACCTGCTGAACCTCTACGAAGGGCAGGCGGGCGGCACCTTGGCCATCCAGGACTTCGAGACGCCGGCCGGCACGCCGACGCTGGCCTACGAGAACACGGGCGCCACGATCGGTGCGCAGAGCTACAGCTATCCGTCCGGCGGCACGACCGGCGTGGGCGGGAGCGCCGGGGCCTACGTGGTCAACGGCACGGCCGAAATCGACTTTGGGCCGTTCGACCTGACGGGCATCGAAGGCGCCCGGTTCGAGGTCGAGGTGGCCTCGTTGAGCTCGTCGAGCGGCAACGGCGCCGACACGGGGGACACGGTGACCATCTATGTGGAGCCTGGCGACGGGACCCTCTATCCGCAGGTGTGCATCGCCGGCGCCGGCAATTCGCAGTGGAAGTACGGCTCCGGGGCCGACGTCGCGGTGGCCTATGCGCCCAACGACAGCGTGGGCAAGACGACCCATGGCAGCCTGGGCAAGCTGGTGGTCAGCAACCTTCCGGCGGTGGCGGGCGTGACGATCCAGGTCGAAATGGTGAACAATGCGAGCGCCGAGATCTGGGCGATCGACAACGCGGCGATCGTCGCGGACGAGACGCGCGTGCCGGTGTCCGGGCAGCAGAACATCTCGACGACGAACCTGAACTACACCTTCACGGCCCTGACGGAGCAGACGAGCTACTCCTACACGGTGCAGGCGGTGGGCGCGACGGCGGAGTGCACGAGCCCGGCGTCGGCGCTGCAGGTGACGACGCCGGAGCGGTGCGCCTCGCCGGCGAACGTGCAGGCGACGGACGGGACGTTCTGGGACAAGATCCAGGTGACGTGGGCCTCCCGGAGCGACCGCGGCGCGACCGGCTACAAGATCTACCGCGCGACGACCGAGGACCCGGAGGACGCGGTCCTGATCGGGACGGTGAGCGGCGGGTCGACGACCTCCTACGACGACGTCCATGACGCCTCGACCAACCCGCTGGCGCTGGGCCGGACCTACTACTACTGGGTGACGTCCCTCGCCGGCGACAGCGAAAGCCAGTTCCTGAACAAGGACGGCGGCTATCGCGCCGGCCTGCTGATGCGGACGGGCTTCGAAGGCGATGCGTCCGTCGAGACGTGGAACCTGGCCCCCGAGACGGCGTTCGACGACGACGCGCTCGACGCGCCGCGCACGATGCTTTCGACCGTCACGAACGGCATCGAGGGCACCTACGCCCTGCGCCTGGCCCCGAACGAGCCGGCGACGCTCGACACGGTGGGCATCCCCTCCACGGCGCAGAACCTGGCCGTCGCCTTCACGGCGGCCTACGGCGACCTCAAGGGCCAGACGGGCGGCCCGAAGAACAACGACAACTTGACGATGAGCGTCAGCTACGACGGCGGCGCGACCTGGCAGACGCCGCAGGTCGTCATCGCCGGGACGGGCACCGCCGCCGGGCGCGGCACCTTCGCCGAGCACAGCTTCGAGCTGCCGCTGGATGCGGCGGCCGCGGCGGCGGCCGGCCAGCTCTCCGTCCGCTTCATGTATGCGGCCGACGGGACGGGCGGCGGCTGCTACTGGATCGACGACCTGCGCCTTCTGGGCGACGCCTCGCTGCCGACGGTCTCCTTCGTCGGCGCGGCCTATGACGACGTCGTCGAGGGCGACTCGGCCGTCCAGGTGACGGTCCCGGTGAAGATTTCCTCCGCGGCGGCCGCGACGGTCGGCATCGCCCTGAAGGGGACGGCGACCGAAGGCACGGACTACACGCTGTCGGCGACGACCGTGGAGTTCGCGGCCGGCGGCGCGACCAGCCAGGACGTCACGGTGACGATCGCCGCCGACGACCTGCCCGAAGGCACGGAAAGCATCCGCCTGATGCTGACGGGCGCGACCGGCGCCTTGGTCGGCCCGAACAGCCTGCATACGATCTTCGTCCGCGACCCCGACGCCTTCGAGGTCGGCACGGCGCGCCTCGGCGGCAACGCCGAAGCGGACCGCATCTTCGCGACGATCCGCCCCGACGTCCTCGCCCTGGAGAATGCGACGAACGTGACCCTGCCCAGCGGCTACACGCTGTCGTCGAAGGCCGGCACCGGCGAACATTCGCTGGTGGTGGCTTCGCGCTACCCGATCAAGGGGCAGGGGACGATGTCGCTGACCGGCGGCACGGCCCACTGGGTGCACCTCGACCTGCCCGACGCGCTGTCGGCGGAAGACCTGGTGCTCTTCCACGTCAAGATGACGAACACGGTGGCCGGACGCGCCTCGCAGGCGACGGCGCTGGCGTCCGCGATCGCCACGGTCGTCACGGAGAACGGGTTCGAGGACGAGATGCAGGCCATCGTCGGCCCGCTGGCCATCGAGCGCGGCGACGCCGAGGCGGCGCTGGCGACCCTCGTCGGCGCCGGGTTCTACGACACAAGCGTGCCGCGGGACAGCGCCGCCCTGGAGGGCAGCTCGCTGGATGGCACGTCGACCATCGGCTACATCCTGGCCAACCAGGCCCTCGAACGGCGCACGGCCCCGTTCGTCTACGCCGACCGCACCTTCTCCGGCGGCCAGATCTACGACACGCGCGACTGGAACGGCCATGATCTGCCCGCCCTGGTGCAGGACATCACGGCGTGGAGCGACAGCAAGAGCAGCCGCCCCGTCCTCAAGCTCTTCACCCTCGGCAAGGTCGTCCAGGCCCCGGCCCTCGAGGTCGTGACGCACCAGTCCGGCGGCGTCGATTCCGCGACGGAGATCGACTGGACGGTGACGCCGAACGTCGACGGCGACGCGTGGGTCCTGGTGGTGAACCAGACCGGCGTCTTCCTGTCCCCGGCGGCCGGATCGGCGATTCCGGCGGCGGGCGAGACCTTTGCGGGCGGCACGGTCGTCGCGAGCGGCGCCGCGGGCGGCACGGCGGCGGTTTCGGATACGCTCGACGAGCTGACGGCCTGCTCGACCTACTACTTCGCGGCGTTCTCGAAGGATGCCGACGGGCTCTTCTCTCGGGCGTCCGAGGCGTCGGCCATCACGGCCGAGCCGATGGCTCCCGAGGGGCTCGTCGCCTCCGACGTCGAGGCGGCCTCCTTCACGGCCACCTGGACGGAGCCCGCCGGCAATGGCGCGGCCTTCTACGAACTGCGCGTCTCCACCGAGAACCCCGGCACCCTCGACCTGCAGGACAAGCTCCCGCTCGCGAGCGGCTACGGCATCGAGCCCCTGACCTCCGGCAGCGCCTCGACGCGCGCCAGCGGCTGGACGACGGGCGGCTCGACCGCCTTCGAGGCGACCGGTTTCAAGATGGGCAGCGGCAAGGCCATCGGCTCGATCACGACGCCCGAAATGGACCTGCTGGCCAACAACGGCACCGCGACCCTGACGTTCGACGCCAAGGCCTACAACACCGACAGCGGCTCGGCCTTGGAGATCGCCGTCATCACGGGCGCCGGCACGACGACGGCTTACACGACGCCGACCCTGGGCACCGACGACTACGCTACCTACCAGGTCGAGCTGGCCGGCTGCACGGCTGAGACGCGCATCCGCTTCGAGACGCTGGCCTCCGGCAAGCGCGCCTACCTGGCGAACGTCCGCGTCCAGCAGGGGAGCGCGGCGGTCGAATACGTCCCGGGCTACGACCACCTCGACACGGGCTCGATCGCCGGCGGCGGCGAGCACAGCGTGGCGGTGACCGGCCTGGTCGAGTCGACGAAGTACTACTGGCAGGTCCGCGCCCGCGGCGCCAGCTGCGACAGCGAATGGGTGACCTACTGCTACACGAACGCCACGCCCGAAGTGGTCGACTATGTCGAGACGCTCGGCGCGCCGATCATCAGCGTCAACCCGATCGCCTACGCGTTCGGCATGGTCGCGAAGGACAGCGCCGTCACCGGCACGGTCTGGGTCGCGAACATCGGCCATGACGACCTGTCCGTCTCCTCCATCACCTTCGCCGGCACCGGCAGCGGGAACTTCAGCGCGACGCCGACGAGCATCGCCACGATCGCCCGGCCGTCCGGCGAGACGGTCTACTCCAACGCCATCCAGGTGGTCTTCGCCCCGACGGTCGGCGGCACGTTCAACGTCAACATGGTCATCGCCAGCAGCGACCCGGCCACGCCGACGGTCAACGTCGCCCTGACGGGCTCCTGCAACGACCCCGAGACGGCGCTGCCGACGATCCTGGGCTACGGCGTGATCGACGAGTTGGGCACGACGAACCGCGTGACCGACCACTCGATGGCGCTGGAAAGCGACGCCCCGACGGTCCGGATCTACGCCTACCACGTCAAGGGCGTGGAATCGGCGTCGGCGCGCTGGCGCCTGCTGGGCCTGGACGGCAACGTCCTGGCGGTGGCGGACAACGAGACGTTCACCTCGTGCGAGCCGGCGACCTACAGCGGCCGCGCGGCGCAGTGCTTCACGGCGACGATCCCTGCGCTGGGCGCCGGGCAGGCGGCGCTGGGCCAGTACAAGCTCGAAGCGACCTTCACCAGCTCCAACGGCTACACGACCTCCTGGTATGGCTACTTCGACCCGAACGGCCAGACCTGGATCATGGACGACTTCAACCGCGGCGACGCCCAGGGCGCCCAGATGGGCGGCGGCTGGAACCAGTGCTACAGCGGCGCCGTCGCCAACGAGGCGGCGGTCGCCAACGAACGCCTCGAGTTCTTCGGCCCGAACACCGGCAACGGCGGCGGCAACGGCTACATCGGCGTCTACCAGGACGTCTCGCACCTGCCCTACAATGCGCAGCTCAGCGGCAACGACTCGACGCTGACCTGGGGCTTCGACTTCCTGCCCGGCCATTCGCTGGCGGACTTCGCCTCCGGCCACTACGCGGCCGCCTTCGTCCTGGGCTCCACCGCGGGCAACTACGCGACCGCCACGGAAGGCCAGCGGGGCTTCGCGGTCATCGCGACCAACGGCACCATCCGCCTGGCGAGCTTCAGCGGCAGCCTGACGGCCAACGCCAACATCAAGGCCCTCGGCGACGGCTTCGCCTATGACAGGACGTCGCCCGTCGCCATCCGCGTCGACTATGTGCCGTCGCGCTCCGAGAACGTCCTGAACGACGACAACGAGACCTACTCGACGGCCACGACCGACGCCTACCTCGACCTCTACATCCGCACGCTCGCCGACGCCGCGGCCATGGCCGACGACAACCCGACCGAGGGCTTCACCACGGCCGACCGCGTCACCCGCGTCGACCTGACCGCCATCGCGGCCACCAACGCCGCCCTGGTCCCGGACAACCTCGAACTGAAGTATGCCGGCGCGTTCTGGTCGCACGCCAAGGTCACGACCCCCGATGCCGGGACGTGCGCCCTCTTCGACAACTTCTACTTCCCGCGCGCCTCCGGCCAGCCGGTCGTGATGAGCTTCGACGTGGTCGACGAGGACACCGAGCCGCCGGTGCACAGCGACTTCAACGTCCGCGGCGCCATCCCCTACGACGACATGGCCGGCGGGCTGTCGGTCACCGGCCTGGTGACGGACCTCTCCGGCGTCTATGCCGCGAGCAACACCTGGCGCCTGCTGAGCAACGGCATCGAGATCGCCAACGGCGTCCTGGCGGCCTCGCCGGCCGAGGACGGCGCCGCCCAGGTCGTCGGCCTGTCCTGCACGATCCCGCAGAGCACCTTCGTCAAGGGCAACTGCGACGGCTTCGTCTTCGAGGTCGCCAGCACGGACTACGACCGCGACCACGCGGACGACTGCCTGTCGTCGACGGCCTCCTATCCGTTCTCCGTCACCGAGCAGAACCTGCACACGCCGACCTACTTCGCCGTCGAGCCCGACGGCGAGGAAATGGTCGTCGCCCGCTGGAACAACTCCGGCGAGTGGGTCGTGATTGTCCGCTCCGACGATCCGATCGACGAGACCGTCTGCCCCGAGCAGGGCGTCGCGGTCACGAACGGGCAGTGGCTGGCGGGCATCGGCCAGGTCGCCTACATCGGCAACAACCACGCCCAGCAGTACGGCGACGGCGTGGCCGAGCTCATCGTCGCGCCCGGCTCGACGAACTACTTCCGCATCTTCGGCACGGCGAACAGCTACTTCACCGCGAGCCTGGCCCCGTCGACGAACGACCCGTGCGCGACGCCGGCCTACGAGCCGAACGAAGGCGTCGACTCGTTCCTCTACGCCACGTCGATCCCCGACTACGGCGACACGAACCAGGCCGCTTACGCCACCGCGTTCGACGACAGCAAGTACTACGTGCCCGGCGGCACCACGCGCCCGGCGACCGGCAGCGGCTGGGGCGAGGACAACTCCTGGACCGGCGACATCTCCAAGTGGCACATCCACGACGGCAACCTGCCCGTCGGCCCGACGACCTGCTACCCCGACCCCGTCGGCAACAAGCTCTACTGGCAGGATACCTCCAGCTACACGGATGAAGGCGCGACCCTGGTCCGCACCTTCGAGCGTCCGATGAGCGGCGACGTCTTCGTGGCCTTCCTGATGAACTACCAGTACGGCGGCCCGCACAAGTATGCGAGCATCGCCCTGCTCGACGCCAACGGCGACGAGATCGTCAGCTTCGGCAAGCAGGCCGGCTGGGACCAGTATGCCAGCGACGACTGGCAGAACGCCGCCGCCATCTACGTGCCGGCCCGCTACGACGGCTACGAGCACTACATGGCCAACCGCGCCGGCGAAAGCCACAGCACCTTCGTCCTGACCCCGGGCGAGTTCCAGGACTACGCGCTCGTCGGCCAGGTCTCCGCGGCGGACCACATGTTCCGCCTGTGGGCCTACTCCTGCCGCGAGGACGCCGGCCACGCGATAGACCAGATCTACACCAACGCGCTCCAGAACACGGTGCACCTGGTGGCGTCCTGGTCCAACGCGAACATCGGCACGGCATCCGTCGCCGCCATCCGCGTCCAGGCCGGCTCCGGCGCCGGGGCGGGCGGCGACAGCAAGTGTGAGCTGGGCCACGTCTACTTCGACGAAATCCGCTTCGGCTCCACCTGGGACGAGACCCTGCTGTTCAACAAGCCCGAGGTCTTCGTCTACGAGATCGGCGAGCAGTACGGCACCGACCCCGAAGGCCGTCCGCTCTACTGGATCAGCGACGGCGAGCTGGCGCACGACGACATCCCGTTCGACATCAGCTTCAACCTCTACCACCGCACCGGCGTCAACTCCGCCGAGTTCACGATCCTCGACCCGACGAACGGCGCCGTCCTGCTGTGGACGAACCGCCTGGCGGATACGACCACCGTCGGCCTCGTCAGCACCAAGATCGGACAGTACTCGACCTGGTCGCAGCACGTCCAGGGCGTCGCGATGAAGACCAACGACATCATCATCGGCACGAACAACGTCTACACGCTCCAGGTCCACATGGTGGCCCAGGGCGGCAAGGAGGACACGGTCACCAGCGCGGCCGAAGGCGGCAAGGGCGCGAACGACCTCTTCTTCGGCGAGTTCGGCGAAGGCAACAGCTACGACAAGTACGTCGAGCTCTACAATGGCACGGGCCAGGCGATCGACCTCAGCCAGTACATGATCTGCTGCGTCATGAACCCGAAGGGCGACGACAAGGAGGACTACTATTCCGCCATGCGGAACTGCACGGTCCGCTACTCCTACATGCTCGATGCGGACGGCAACTCGATCATCCTGCCGCACCACGAGACGGTCGTCGTCCTCAACGGCGGCCCGAACGGCAAGGCGAACGCGGCGATGGCCCAGGCCCTGGAGGCCCAGGGGCGCAACTACGTCTACGCAACGAACGACGTGCTGAACGTCTCCGGCGACGACCCCGTCCTGCTGTTCCACCTGCCCGATACGAACAACTGGATCGACGCCTGCGGCATCGCCGAGGGCATCACCGACCAGCGCTACATCATGACCCGCTATGCCGAGTCGGAAGTGCCTCGCCCGGCGCCCCTGGTGGTCGACACGGACGAATGGTTCTTCCGCCAGTGGGACAAGACGAGCACCCCGCCGACCGAAAGCGAGAGCTACACGAACTTCATGGCGACGGCCGGCATCTACGACCTGAACATCGGCCTCGGCGGCGAGATGCAGTTCAGCGTCTACGACGACGACATCGACGCGCCGGTCCTCGGCGACGAGGGCGGGCTGGAAGTCAACGGCGAACGGGTCGCCGCCGTCCCCGGCGAGCGCGAGTTCGTCATCGTGGGCTGGAGCTTCACGAACAACAGCGACGGCGTCGAGAGCGCGCGCCTGCCGTGGCCGGCCGGCCTGACGACGAACGCGTGCATCACCTGGACGCCGACCTACAGCAACGAGATGGTCGTCGTCGGCGGCGGCTCGCACCCGGGCAACGTGGTCTTCGGCTCCGAGCCGCAGGTCCAGCGCGGCATGCTGGAAATGGTCAACATCGGCAGCTACTTCCCGAGCCATACCGAGGCGGCCTGGATCAAGTTCGAGACCGACCTCGTCGGCGCGAACAACATGGTCCTGAGCTTCATGGAGGCGGGCGGCAAGAACACCTGGCTGGCCGCGCAGCTGCAGTGGAGCCTCACCGGCGGCGACGACGACGCCGAATGGCACTCGCCCGCCAGCGGCTGGGCCTGGTCGCCGAACACCGGCGGCGCCGACACCTGGGCGGAGCGCTCCTTCGACCTGGCCGACGCGGGCCTGCCGGACAACCTCGGCCACCTGTACCTGCGCATCCTCCTCGGCCCGGACTACGGCGGGAACAACGGCACCTACCGCCTGGACAACATCCAGCTGACCGGCTACCCGACCGAATACCGCCTGTATGACGCGGACATCCTCGGGAAGACCTTCAGCTTCCTCGGGAACGTGTTCGACACGAACTCCGGCATCGACCCGAACTCCGCGCAGCTGCGCATCGGCACCTACGGCGACGGCGACTTCAGCCTGTCCACCGCCGGACTGGTCGACGGCGGCCGCGGGACGAACTCGCTGCTCACCTGGACGACGCTCGCGGCGCTGGACAAGGCGGGCGTGACGGAGTGGTACGAGGCGTCGGCCGAAGGCCTCCCGATCCACCTCGAGGTCAGCGACGCCGACGACGACCGCCCGTTCGACCAGACGCCCCTGAGCGGCGACTTCGGCACGCTGGTCGTCCTCGACGACGACGAGGAGCCGCCGGCGATCGACATGTCGAGCTTCCGTCCCGTCCTGGGCGGCGTCATCGCCGAGTGGTCGTTCAAGGATAAGTCGACCTACGAGCCGTCGAAGCACGATGCGAACGTCTTCGTCGGCGCGCTGGGCACCGTCACGACCAACGCGACGGTCTCCCGTCCGAAGTTCACGCTCTACGACCCGTCCGTCCCGAACGACTACGCGGTCTACCACAGCGGCTTCCACTTCGACAACAAGTACTGGTATGCCGACCTGCAGGCGACGGCCGACAAGACCGTCACGAACCTGACGTTCGAGACCAAGGTCTCCTCGACCAACGCGCCGCAGGACTTCGTGCTCTACCTGGTCGTTCCCGAAGAGGGGACCAACTGGGTCGCGATGCCGACCGGCACGAACGTCCTCTACCAGCAGACCGTCCACCTGGCCGACACGGCCGCCGGCTGGAGCACCAACGCCATCAAGACGTGGTCGACGATCAGCGTCAACTTCGATGACGACTTCATCCTGCCCGCCGACCTCCCCGTCCAGCTCCGCCTGCTCGGCACGAACGCCAACCGCGAGCTCGGCGTCGGCGCCACGTGGGCCATCTACGACCTGACGCTCAGCGGCGTCGACACCGACACCGCCAACGCCGAGATCGTCGTCGACCACGACCTGGCCGCCGGCGGGTCCCTCAGCGCGATGAGCGGCTACCTCTGGGACGCCGGCAGCGGCCTCTACTACAACGAGTCCGATCCCGACGACACGAACAACCCGTCCTTCACCCTCCGCACCCCCGACAAGCACGACTTCGCCGGCGGCGCCCTGACCTTCGCGACCCCGCTGGTCAACGGCGGCGCCAAGGAGAAGGAGGACGGAGCCTTTACCGCCACGCTCCCGACCATGCCCTACACGAATCGCCTGCTCGGCACCTACAGCGGCGAAATCTTCGCCTGGGATGCCGACGACGACCGCTATGACGACTCGACGCAACTGCGCGGCGACATCGGCTTCATCCTCGTCGACCAGGACATCGGCGTGCCGTCCCCCGTCGGCCAGGTTCGCGTCAACGGCGAGCCGGTCAGCCTGTCGACGGCGCCGGACCGCTACACGGTCGCCTGGACGAACACGCCCGAGTTCCTCGTCACGTTCGACGAACCCGCGATCGACCTGGAGCCGGAACAGAGCGTGCTGGACGAGTATCCCGAGGCCTACCGCTCGAAGATGACGAATGTCACGCAGATCGGCGAATACCGCGTCGCGCTGGCGAACACGCCGTCCGCCCGCGAGGCCGCCGTTCCGGTCTCCGTCGCCGTCACCAACGGCGCCCTGGCCAACTACGGCTTCGAGATGCTCCAGCCCGCCGGCTGGTCCTTCGAGGGCAACGCCTCGATCGTGACGGCCGCCTCCGGCAAGCCGGTCATCGAAGGGACGAACAGCCTCTACCTGGCCGCCGGCGGCAGCGCCACGGCGCCGACCGTCTACGCCTGGCAGGCGATCGCCTTCGAGCCGACGCTCGCGGGGCAGATCCGCATCGGCGGCTCCGCCTGGACCTACAAGAACGGCTCCAGCTCCTCGCTCCGCATCCGCATCGAGGGCTACACGGACTCCGCGATGACCAACCTGGTCACCAGCAAGAACATCGTCATGAGCAAGTCGGACGACCCGGCCAAGGAGTGGGTCCATAGCGCAATCGCGACGAACGCGCTGACCGGCCTGGACGTCGGCTGCCTGAAGATCATGGTGGTCTCGACCGGCGCGGCCGGCTATGTCGACGACATCCGCCTGGGCGTCTTCCTGCCCGACACCGTCAAGCCTACCATGCGCTACCTGGCGCAGGGCAAGGAGGCGCAGGGCCTGGCGCTGAAGTACGTCTTCGCCGTCGATGCGGACAACGATCGCCCGGACGACCGCCTGGGCGGCGAGATGGCCCCGTTCTACACGGCCTACGACATCACGCCGCCGACCGCCGTCGGCATCAACGCCGCCAAGGGCGCCAGCACCGAGAACGTCGACGACCCGACGACGCAGTTCGACGTCGACTGGTCCTCGGCCAACAGCGGCACGCCCGCCGGCGAAATCGGCCCGGACGATCCGTCGAGCGCGAACTACCCGACGGGCGCCTCCGGCAACGACGTCCTGTCGCCGTGGTCGACCTACAAGATCTACTACGGCACGTATGACGCGCTGGATTGCGAGCAGGCCGTCGCCGCCGGGGTCTATCCCGACAGCGCGAGCTACATCGTCGGCGAGTTCATCAACAGCGGCACGACCAACGACTACAAGAACTGGGAGTTCGTCACCGCCACCAACGAGATCGAGGATCCTTCCGCCGCCAGCGCCAGCTACTTGGCGCTGACCAACGCCGCGACCCGCAAGATCCGCCTCTACGACCTCGACTTCGACCAGGACTACGTGGTCGTCGTCGTCGGCGTCGACAAGGCCGGCAACGAAGGCCCCGCCAGCAGCTACTCCTGGGCGACGAACAACACCATCAAGTTCGCCATCACCCAGGGCGTCATGCGCGCCAGGGCGTTTGTCGAGGAGGCTTGGGGCGACAACCACAACATGAAGGAAGGCGACCGCGAGTCCGCCGCCCTCTACTGGAACGCCGCCGCCAACGGCTCCGGCGAGGTCAAGCGCGACTACGACCTGATCTTCTGGGATGCCAGCAGCTTCAACGAGAGCCCCGACAACACCTGGTCGCTCGTCGGCACCGTCCGCTCGAACTGGTTCACCGACGCCGGCGCCCTGACGAACTCGCCGACCCGCCTGCGCTTCTACCGCGCGGCCTACAAGGACCGCTGGCGCACGATCAACCCGACGACCGGCCTGGAGCAGCGCCCGCTCGTCAGCGAGGATGTCTACGCCATGTCCGCCGTCCAGCTGACCGAGGAGGCCAACTACGTCTCGCTGCACGGCTACGCCTACACGAACACGCTGGCCGGCATCTTCGGCACCGATCCGACCATCTGGCCGGCCGGCGAGGACGCCACCGAGTCGACCCGCATCGAAAGCTACGCCCAGGGTGCGCGCGGCGCCGTGGCCTCGAACGAGCTGCCTCGCCCCGCCCGGACCTACTGGCTCGGCAGCGACGGCATCTGGTATGACAGCAACAACCAGAACGCGAACGACATGATCGACACGAACCTGTTCCTCTACGGCTGCAACATCGTCCTGCCGACGTTGTCCGCGGAGCAGCGCCAGTTCGCCGTCACGAACGGCAGCCGCGTCCTCGGCGGCATCTACTGGCACCCGATCCTGCGCGTCCCGACGAACAACATCATCGAGGAGATCCAGGGCCAGGCCCAGCCGGGCGAGGAGTTCACGATCGTGATCCAGCCGGGCGGCGGCCGCCGCGGCGCCTCCTGGAACTTCTGCTCGTTCATGCTGCCGGTCCAGTGCCATCCCTCGGCCCTCGGCCTCGAATCGACGGAGTTCACGCCGTCCAAGAGCACCCGCCTGGACGAGACGTGCTCGATCCTCTACGCCTACGATTCGCTCGGCAAGAAGGTCCGTTCCGGGAGCGGCATGTTCCTGGGCAGCGACGGGCAGTGGCGCAGCATCTACGGGAGCTTCGCGCCGATCCAGGGCTACCCGTTCCGCGTGAACGACGTCCTGATCATCGTCGAACGCAACGCGGCGAAGACGGCGGCCTGGGAGTGGATCTACAGGGCCAGCGACTTCTACGAGTTCCCGACCCGGTGGTCCGGCTGGTAAGCTTGGCCGAACGGCGGCCCCGGAACCCCGGGGCCGCCTTTTTTGCAAGGAGCGGACGATGGGACCTTTCGTTGTGGTAGCCGGGACGGCGGGGCTGGACCGCATCCGCCGGGCCGACGGGACGGATTCGGGCTGGCGGCCGGGCGGTTCGGCGACGTATGCGGCCGTGGCGGCGGCGCAGGCGGCGGCCGGGCGGTGCGCCGTCGGGATGCTGGGCGTCGTCGGCGACGATTTCCCGGACGAGGCCGGGGTGCGGTTGCTCGGGGCCGGCGTGGACTTGGCGGGCCTGGAACGCCGTCCGGGGCCGACGTTCCGCTGGGAGGCGGCCTATGGCGAGGACCCGGACGACCGCCGGACGCTCGCCACGCGCCTCGGCGTCCAGGCCGGGGCCCCGGCCCAGGTCCCCGCCGCGTGGCGGAAGGGGGCCGTCGAGGCGTTGCTGCTCGGGTGCGACGACCCCGTCCGGCAGCGGGGCTTTCGCGAGGCCTTCCCCAAGGCGGGTTTTGTCGCCCTGGACACGATGCGGATGTGGATTCGCGGGGCGCGCGACGTCTTGCTGGACCTGGTGCGCTCGGTCGACCTCTTCCTGCTGAACGACGCCGAGGCGCGGACCTTGGCCGGCGCGGGCGCGGAGGCCGGCCCCGAGGCGTTGGCCGGGGCCGTCCTGGGGCTCGGGGCGCGCCGCGTGGTCGTCAAGCGCGGGGCTTCGGGGGCGCTGTATGCCGATGCCCGGCGCGCCGTGGCCGTCCCGGCGGCCGCGTTGGGACCGGGCGGGCTGGTGGATCCGACCGGGGCAGGGGACTCGTTCGCGGGGGCCTTGTGCGCCGCCGTCGCGGCGGCCGTCGCCACGGACGGCGCCGACCTCGACGAGGCCATCGTCGCGGCGCTCCCCGCCGCGGCCGCCGCCGGGGCCGCCGCCTGCCGGCATTTCGGCGCCGTCTAGGGGCGTGGAGGGGGGCCGTGGGGAGACAAAATGGCGCGGGGTTGCTGTTTGGCATGGAATCTGCTATTCCCCATGTGCCATGTTTTCCTTTCGTCAACCGCTTCTGTTGCTGCTTTTGCTGGCCGTTCCGCTGGTGGTGCTCTATGTGCGGATGCGGCGGCGGGCGCCGACGGTGGCGACGTCGGATGCGGCGTCGCTGGCGGGGCTTCCTCGGTCGCCGTGGGTGCGGATGCGGTTCGTGGTGCCGGTGTTGCTGGGGCTGGCGGGCGTCTTGCTGGTTGTGGCGGCGGCGGGGCCTCGCGAGGGGATGACCCGGACGCACGCCGAGACGGAGGGGGTTGACATCGTGCTGCTGGTCGACACGTCGACCTCGATGAACGCGACCGACCTGGCGACGGCGGCCGCCCCCCGCCTTTCGCGCCTCGACGCCGCGAAGTCGGTCATCCGCCGCTTCGTCGAGGAGCGTCCGGACGACCGGATCGGGATCGTGGCGTTTTCCGCGATGCCGTTCACGCTGGCCCCGCTGACGACGGACCACGCCTGGCTCGGATTGCAGATCGACCGCCTGCAGACGGCGATGCTGCCGGAGGACGGGACGGCGATCGGGGACGCGATGGCGTCGGCGGTCAACCGGCTCCGGGCTTCGCAGGCGAAGAGCAAGGTCGTCATCCTGCTGACCGACGGCATCCATAACCGGGGGCGCCTGAAGCCGCTCGACGCGGCGCAGGCGGCCAAGGCGCTGGACATCAAGGTCTACACGGTGGGGGCGGCGTCGGACCGGCCGCAGCGCGTCTCGGGGCTCTTCGGGATGAGCGTTGCGTTGCCGGGCGATGAAATCGACGAGGAGACGCTGAAGAAGGTGGCGGAGACGACGGGGGCGCAGTATTTCCGGGCGACGGACCTGGATGCGCTGCAGGCCGTCTATGACCGGATCGACGAGCTGGAGAAGACGGAGATCGAGCTGGATTCCTACACGCTCTACAAGGATTGGTTCATGCCGTTCGCCGTGGCGGCGGCCGCGTGCCTGGCGCTGGCCCTGGCCCTCCAGGCGACGCGAATCGCGAGGTTGCCGCTATGATGACGTTTGCCCATTCGGGGGTGCTCCCGTATCTGCTGCTGCTGGTGCCGGCCGGCTGGGCCGTGCTGGCGCTGGTGCGGCGCCGCCAGAGACAGCTGTCGCGGCTGGCCGAGGAGCCGACGCTGGCGGCGCTGGCGCCAGAGGCGCGCTCCTCGCGCCCGGTGCGCCGGACGCTCTGGCTGCTGGCGGCGCTGGCGCTGACGCTCCTGGCGGTGGCGCGCCCGCAGTGGGGGGCGCGCTGGGAGGAGGTCTCGCGCAAGGGGCTGGACATCGCCATCGTGCTGGATACGTCGCGGTCGATGACGGCGTCGGACCTGCCGCCGTCGCGCCTCCAGCAGGCCAAGTGGGGGGTCCGCGACCTGCTGGCCTCGCTGCATGGCGACCGCGTGGCGCTGATCCCGTTCGCGGGGGCGTCGGTGCTGCAATGCCCGTTCACGACGGACTACGCGGCGTTCACGATGACGCTCGACGACGTCTACGCGGGCATCATCCCCAAGGGCGGCACGGCGATCGAGCAGGCCTTGCGGACGGCCCTCGACGCGTTTCCTGCCCCCGCGGAGGAGGGCGGCGAGCCCGAGGCGGACCGCGTCGTGCTGCTGATTACCGACGGCGAGGACCACGTGGGCGACCCGATGGCCCTGGTGCCGGCGCTGCAGGAGGCGCACGTCAGGGTCTACACGATCGGCATCGCGACGCTGGCGGGGGAGATCCTCCCGGGGGACGAGGGCTCCGGCGACGCCTATTTCAAGGATCGCCAGGGGCGCGTCGTCCAGAGCACGCTGCACGAGGAGGTCCTTCAGAAGCTGGCCCTGGCGACGGGCGGCACCTATGTCCGGTCGGCGCCGGGCGATTCGGGGCTGGAGAGGATCTTCCACGAGTCGATCGAGTCGCTGCATCGCTCCAGCCAGGAGGCGCGGCAGACGTCCGTGAAGATCGAACGCTTTCCGGTGCCGCTGCTGCTGGCGCTCGGGGCGCTGCTGCTGGCGGTGCTGCAGAAGTAGGGGCGCGGCGCATCCCCGAAACACGTTTCCATTCAATGGAAACGTGTTTTGGTTGCGCGGACGTGGGGCGAAGGGTAGGATGGGGGCGCCATGAGCAAGACCGATCCGAATTGTCCGTTTCCCGAAAGTGCCGACATCCACACCTCGACCGACGAATACGCCGGCCGCTTCGCAGGCCCGTGGGGCGAGTGGATGCTCGGCGTGCAGGAAAAGCTGACCCTGCGCCTGCTGCGCGACATGCCGAAGGGGACGACCGTGCTGGACGTCGGCGGCGGCCACGGGCAGCTGGCCCACCCGATGGTGCGCGACGGCTACGCGGTGACGGTGCTCGGCTCGGACGAAAGCTGCCGGCACCGGGTCGAGTCGCTGGTGGAGTCGGGCCGCGCGCGTTTCCTCGTCGGGTCGGTCGTCGCCTTGCCGTTCGCGGACAAGTCGTTCGACGTGGCGGTCTGCTTCCGGCTGCTGACGCACTGCGAGATGTGGCACGTGCTCGTCAAGGAGCTCTGCCGCGTCGCGCGCAAGGCGGTCGTGGTGGACTACCCGACCAGCCAGTCGGCGAACGCGATCGCCCCGGCGTTCTTCGGCGCCAAGAAGAAGTTCGAGAAGAATACGCGGACGTGGACCCTCTTTCGGCACCGCGAGGTGGCCGCGGCGTTCGCGGATTGCGGCTGGAAGCGCGCCGGCATGGCCAAGCAGTTCTTCCTGCCGATGGTCATCCACCGGATGGCCAGGTCGAAGGGCCTGAGCGCGGCGATGGAGGGCGTCTGCCGGGGCCTGGGACTGACGGCGCTGGCCGGCTCGCCGGTGATCGCGCGGTGGGAGCCGGAGGAAATGCCCCGGGACCGGGGCGTGTAACCGGCGGGCGGGGGCAGGCGACAAGAGTTTTCGTGCGGCGGCGAACGTCCGCCCAGGAAGGAGCCCTGAATGAACAAGATGAAGATGGCGGTTGTGGCGGCGGTCGGAGCGTTGGCGCTGACGGCGACGTCGTTCGCCGGCGACTGGCACACGGTGGCGCGCCTGCAGACCGGCGGCGGAGCCAAGGAAATCTCGGCGGTCTACGACAACGCCGAGACGGTCCAGATCGAATGCACCGACGGCCAGATCAACGTCCAGACGCTCTGGGTGCGCAACGGCGGCCAGAAGCGCGAAATCCGCGTCGCCCGCACGCTGGCGCGCGGCCAGAAGGTCGAATTTCCCCTGAACGGCTCGATTACCGGCTTCCGCATCAGCGACAGCGGGAACGGCAGCTACAAGATCCACGTCAAGACCGGACACGGCTCGCGCGACCGCGACCGCGACCGCCGCTATGATGACCGCGACCGCCGCGACCGCTACTACGATGACCGCTACGACCGCCGCGACCGCTACTATGACGACCGCGACCGCTACTACGATGACCGCTACGACCGCCGCGGCCGCTACTATGACGACCGCGACCGTCGCGACCCGCCGCCGCGCCGCGACTCCGGCAGCTGGCTCGATTGGCTCTTCGATTGACCGGGCGGACGGGGGCGAGGGCGGAACACGGCCCGGAAGCGGGCGGAAAAAAGGACGAGAAAGGACGGTTGGCGATGGATATCCGGTTGCAGGACGTGGCGGCGGCGTTTCCCCAGGCGTGGAGCGCGGAGGACGTGGCGGGCGCGAAGACGATCTTCTTCAAGCGCCTCGCCTTGGCCGCGCACCGCTTCTACGGCGGCAAGATCCAGGTTTTGCCGCGCGCCGGCCTGCCGGGATATGGCTGGTTCAACGCCTGGTATACGCCGGGCGTCAGCGCCGTCTCCACCGCCATCCGCGACGACAACGACGAGTCGTTCGAGCTCTCGTGGCGCGGCAACCTCGTCGCCGTCGTCAGCGACTCGACGCGCGTCCTCGGCGACGGCGACGTGACGCCGCCCGGCGGGCTCGGCGTCATGGAGGGCAAGGCCTTCCTGATGAAGATGCTCGGCGGCGTCGATGCCGTCCCGCTCTGCATCGACAGCCGTGGCCCCGACGGCCGCAACGACCCGGATGCCATCATCGAATGGGTGCGCCGCGCCGCCCCCTCGTTCGGCGCCGTCAACCTCGAGGACATCAGCCAGCCGAACTGCTTCCGCGTCCTCGACGAGCTGCGCGACAGTTGCGGCATCCCCGTCTGGCACGACGACGCCCAGGGGACAGGCTGCGTCACGCTCGCCGGGCTCCTGAACGCCCTCAAGGTCGTCGGCAAGGACATCGCGGATTGCCGGATGGTGTTCATCGGCGCGGGGGCGTCGAACACGACGATCGCACGGCTGATCTTGCGCGCGGGGGCCGACGGCGCCAAGGTCGCGATGTTCGACTCGAAGGGCGGCCTGCACGCCGGGCGCGCCGACATCGAGGCGGATGCCCGGTTCTATCGCAAGTGGGAAATCTGCCAGGCGACGAATCCCGGCCGCATCGACCGCGTGGAGGAGGCCGTCAAGGGCGCGGACGTGCTCATCAGCCTCTCGAAGCCCGGTCCCGGCACCGTGCGCGCCGAATGGGTCGCGAGCATGGCACCCCGGGCCATCGTCTTCGCCTGCGCGAATCCCGTCCCCGAAATCTATCCCTACGAGGCCAAGGCCGCCGGCGCGGAGGTCGTCGCGACGGGCCGCGGCGACTTCCCGAACCAGGTCAACAATTCGCTCGGCTTCCCGGGCATTCTCAAGGGCGCCCTCCTCGTGCGTGCGCGGACGATCACCGACGACATGGCCATCGTCGCGGCGCGGACGATCGCCGGATATGCGGAACGCAACGGCGGCTTGTCGGCGGACCGCATCATGCCGCTGATGACCGAGGAAGGCGTCTTTGCGGAAACGGCCGCCGCGGTCGCGGAACAGGCCGTCAGGGAAGGCGTCGCCCGGCGGCAGCTGACGGCGGACCAGGTGCTCGCCAAGGCGCGCGCCGACATCGCCGATGCGCAGAAGGCGCTGGGGCTGCTCGTCTCCTCCGGCCTGGTCGCCGAGCCGCCGCAGGAGCTCCTCCGCGAATGCCTGGAGGCGACGGTCGCCGAAGTGGAGTCGCGCAAGTGAGTCCGCATCCGCTGTCGCGCCACCCGTCGGAGGACCGCCCGCTGCGCATCCTCTTCGTGAACCGCATGGCCTGCATGGAGCGCGGCGGCGGCGAGACGTTCGACCTCGAAATCTCGAAGGAGCTCCGTCGCCTGGGCGCGGAGGTCGGCCTGCTGAGCGGCTCCCCGCTGTTTGGCCGCGTGCCGCGCCCGGTCGAAGGGGCGATGGTCGTGCGCTCGCCGTGGCTGAAGTGGTTCCCGTGGGACAAGGTGCGCGGGGGATGGCGCGTCCGCGAGGGCGAATTTGCCTGGTGGCAGCGCTTGGCGGCGAAGGCGGTGGCGCGCGTGGCGGACCGCTACGACGTGATCCAGGTTTGCGAACTGTGCGGCCTGGTGGCCAACCTGCGCCGGATGGGCGTGAAAAAGCCCGTCATGATGCGCATGACGGCGCCGAACTACTACGACCCGCACGACGCGGTGCACCAGGCGTCGGCCCTGATGGCCAGCGGCATGTCGATCGCCCTGATGCGCAGCCGCGGACTGGACGTCCACGACGTGCCGAATTCGGTCGACGTCGCCCATTTCAAGCCGGCGACCCCCGAAGGCCGGCGCCTCGCCCGCGAACGGCTGGGGATCGCCGAAGGGACGTTCGTCGCCGTCTATGCGGCGCGTTTGCAGGGCTTCAAGAACCACGCGATGCTCCTGGAGGCCTGGCGGAAGTTCGCCGCGGCGCGCGGGAGGGACGACGTCCTCCTGCTGCTGGCGGGGCAGGGGCCGCTCGAAGCGGAGCTGAAGCGCTCCTCGGAGGACCTGGCCCGGCGCGGCCTGGTCCGCTTCCTGGGCGAAGTGCCCTACGCGGACCTGCCGGGCATCTACGCCGCCGCCGACCTGGGCGTGATTTCCAGCGAATACGAATCGTTTTGCTTCGCCGCGATCGAAAAGATGGCGGCGGGCCTGCCCGTCCTGACAACGGACTGCGGATGGGTCCCGCGCCTCGTCGAGGACGGCGCAGGCGTCGTCGTCCCCGTCGGCGATCCCGCGGCCTTTGCGGATGCCCTGGCCCGCCTGGCCGGCGATGCGGACGCCCGCCGCCGCCTCGGCGAAACCGGCCGCCGCCTTGCAGTCGAGCGCCATACCTGGGAAGCCTCGGCGACCAAGCTGCTCGGCATCTACCGCGACCTGGTCGCCAAGCCCTCCGCCTAGCGCCCGCCGCCGCCGGGGCGTCGGCCGGGAGGGGGACGGCCGCCGGGACGGCGCATCTGTTCACCCCCTGAAAACGCAAGAAGCCAATGGAGATGGCACTATTTGCGCATTTTGGAGGCCATTTCCCACCACGTTTGTACAAAGGTGGTGCTTCCGCGGCCGTAAAAAACGTCAAAATAGCCCGATTCCATTGGGCGAAAGGCGCTCTTGAGGACCTGCTTGTCCGGCCGATTTCCGGACGGGCGGGGCAGGGGGATTGGCCGAAGGGCAACTATTGGCTTTTCCGAAGGGGGGGCTTGGGCTATTCTTCGGGCGATGAACATGTATGCTTTGAATCGTTTTCTTGTCGTGGCGCTGGTGGCCGGGCTGGCCGCTGGGATGGCGTCGGCGCAGACGCGGATGCAGGTGACGGCGGCGACGCCGATCCGGGCGCGGGCGGAGGTGTCGTCCCCGGAGCTGGGGACGGCGAATCCGGGCGAGATCGTCTTCGTCCTGTCGACGTCCGGGACGTTTTCGGCGATCGAGCCGCCGGAGCGCGTCGGCCTTTGGGTGAACCGCGATTTTATCGAAGGCAACCGCGTCATCGCCAAGTCGGTGCAGCTGCGCACGGGGCCCGGGCTGGAGCATGACGTGGCGGGCTCGCTGTCGCGCGGGGCCGCCATCATGAAGCTTTCGGAGCAGGGCGAATGGCTGCAGATTTCGCCGCCGTCGTCGTCGCAGGTCTACGTCCTGTCGTCGATGCTCAAGGCGGTGCCGGTGGCGACGGAGCCGATCGGCGAGGTCGAGACGGTCGGCTACGCTCCGGCCGCCGCGTCCGAACCGGTGCCCGCGGCCCTGCCCGCCGCGGCCCCCGTCACGGCCCCGATCGCCGCGGCCCCGGTCGTCGCGGCCCCTGCGGCCCCCGCCGTGCCGCCTGTCGCGGTGGCGGCGCCTCCTCCGACGCCCGCCCATGCCGCAGCCCCGACGCCGAAGATCGCCCCCTCGGTCCCCGGTACCGAGCCTGTGAAGAAGCCGATCGAACTGCCCGCGCCGATTCCGCCGGAGAGGGTCGTGGCGACATCGAAGACGCTGCCGGCCGCCCCCGCCTCCGCACCGCAGCCCGCCGCGCACACGGCGGCGCCGACGCGCCCGATCCGTCCGGCGGTGGCCGGCAAGTCGCCCGCGCAGCCGGTGCGCCCCGCGGCGCAGCCGGTGCGCCCGCCGGCGCAAGGCGTCAGCGTGCCCGGCGCCGTCTTGCGGCCGAATCCTCCGGCGGCCTCCGCGCCCGCGGCGGCCCCCTTGCCGGCGGTCGACGAGGCGCTGGTGAGGCAGCTCTCGCTGGATCCGGCGGCGAAGAACCAGGGCAAGCGCGTCCGCGTCGCGGGCGAGCTGCGCCAGGATCCGTTCCGTTCGAAGTCGCCCTCGCGGTTCCGGCTGCTGTCGCGCGACGGCGGGAGCCTGGAAGTGTTTTGCGACGTCCACGGCGATTCCAACCAGCTGCGCCCGTTCATCGGGAAAAAGGTGACGCTCCGCGGGCAGGCCTATCGGATCGAGGACTCGGACGTCCCCGTGGTGGTCGTCGGACAGGTCCTGCCCGATGCCGAATAGCGCGGTGCCGGCGCCGGGGAGGGGCCTGCGGGTAGGGCTCTTCGGGGGGACGTTCAACCCCGTGCATCGCGGGCACGTGGCCATTGCCGAAGATGCCTTGCGCCTGTTCGGCCTCGACGAGGTCTGGCTCCTGCCGGCGGCCGTCCCGCCGCTGAAGCCGACGGCGGGGCTGGCATCGAACGCCGACCGCCTCGCGATGCTTGAACGGGCCCTTGCGGAGCACGGCGACCCTCGCCTGAAGGCCTGCGACATCGAATACGGCCTCCCGCCGCCCTCCTACACCATCCGGACCGTCCTGGCCTTGCAGGACCGTTTCCCGGAAACGTCGTTTTCGTTCATCGTCGGCGCCGACTCCCTGACGACGCTGCACCTGTGGCACCGCGTGCCGGAATTGCTCGAGCTGCTGCCCTTCCTTGTCCTGGCGCGCCCGGGCTACGAGCCGACGGAAGGGGACATCCACCTGCCGCCGCCCTATCCGGCGCGCCTGCTGGCGAACCTGCGCACGGCGACGCTTTCCCCGGCGGCCTCCTCCGCCATCCGCGAAGAGCTGGCGCGGACCCGGACGTCGGCGCATCTTGCACCGTCGGTGCTCGAATATGTCCGGGCGCACGGCCTCTATCTCGGGGCCCGGTCCGCGCCCGGCTCCTCCGGGGCGGGCGCGGGGGCGGTGAATTGCAACTGAAAAGGGACACGGAATCTTGTGGTGCGTGGGATATGGGATTAGGCGACGGAAGTCTGGTAGGCGATGGCGGCCTGTCCGCCGAGCGATTCGCGATGGATGGAGTTGAGCCAGGCTTCGAGGTTGCGGATGCGCCTGACGGGCACTTTTGAGAAGT
>JAZQOP010000084.1:0-15628 GCA_045627965.1 Kiritimatiellia bacterium
AAAACTTTTTTGAAAATTTTATCCACTTGCAGTTGACAAGCCGCCCCCGGAATCGTATAGTCGGAACAAACGTTCAACAAAAGAACAGCACCCACAACCCAAAGGATACCCACATGGCCACCAAGTCCGCCAAGGAAACCACCCCCGCCTCCAACCTGCCCCCCGCCCTCGCCTCCGTCCTCGCCCAGATCAAGAAGGAGTTCGGCGAAGGCGCCATCATGCGCATGGGCAACGAAGGACAGGTCCAAAAGATCGAATCCATCCCCACCGGCGCCCTCACCCTCGACCTCGCACTCGGCATCGGCGGCGTCCCCCGCGGCCGCATCATCGAAATCTTCGGCCCCGAATCCTCCGGCAAGACCACCCTCATGCTCCACATCGTCGCCGAAGCCCAAAAGCGCGGCGGCATGTGCGCCTTCATCGACACCGAGCACGCCCTCGACCCCACCTACGCCAAGAAGATCGGCGTCGATGTCGACAACCTCCTCGTCTCCCAGCCCAACTCCGGCGAAGAGGCCCTCGCCATCTGCGACCAGCTCATCCGCTCCAACTCCCTTGACGTCATCGTCGTCGACTCCGTCGCCGCCCTCGCCCCCCGCGCCGAGCTCGAAGGCCAGATCGGCGACTCCCACGTCGGCCTCCAGGCCCGCCTCATGTCCCAGGCCATGCGCAAGATGACCGGCATCCTCGACAAATCCAAGACCGTCTGCATCTTCACCAACCAGATCCGCGAAAAAATCGGCGTCATGTTCGGCAACCCCGAAACCACCCCCGGCGGACGCGCCCTCAAGTTCTACGCCTCCGTCCGCATGGACATCCGCCGCACCGCCACCCTCAAGGGCGGCGACGGCAAGGTCATCGGCTCCCACACCCGCGTCAAGATCGTCAAGAACAAGGTCGCCCCCCCCTTCACCGAGGCCGAATTCGACATCCTCTACGCCGAAGGCATCTCCAAGGAAGGCTCCCTCCTCGACGCCGGCCTCGAACTCGGCGTCCTCGACAAGCGCGGCACCTGGATCAACTTCCAGGGCGAACAGATCGGCCAGGGACGCGACGCCGCCCGCGACAACCTCAAGAAGGACCCCGAACTCTGCGAAAAGATCCGCGCCGCCGTCCTCGCCAAGCAGTCCGGCACCGACGCCGACCCCACGCCTGCCGCAAAAGAATAACCTCCCCCCTCATTCCACAAACCGCGCAGCGGCATCCCGCTGCGCGGTTTTCTTTTCCCCCTCCTTGCCATTCACCGCCCAAAATGCTCCATCCCCCCATCCGTGCCACGCCCCGCCTCCATCCTGCTCCTTCTGGCCTTGGCCGTCGCCCCCATCCAGGGGCCCCATCCATGAGGGCTTTTATCTGCCCCCCATGCCCACCCGCATCGGACACGAAATCACACCTCGTGAGGAGTAAATCCCATGAAGAGCCTCAAAAAGCCTATTTTCATCATCATCCTCGGCCTCTCCAGCGTCGCTTTTTCGCAATCCCCCCCCTGTCCTTCCGCGGTGGATATTCCTCAGCCCGTCGATACCTGCTGCCCAAACGACCAACTGGAACCTCTCGCGCATTACATCAAAAAAAACAAGTCCAACGATCCCGGCTACGCTCCAGAAAGCGATTTATGGGCCAGCTGGATGTGGTCGAACGACGTCTTTTTTACGACTTGTTGACACGCCGGACTTTTCCCCCGTCCAATTTTCCCAAAAGGCCTTCTGCTCTATTTTAATAGATTGAAGTATAAATTCAGTCGTAACAGTAGAGGCTGTGGATAATGTGAGAAAATTTGCAAGCCATTGAAATTCAAGGACTTACGCAAAAAATCCGTTCACATTTCATCTGCGGATGGATTGTGCCCCGTGTGAACAAGTCGACGTTTCCAACAGCCCTCCCCGACTTATTCCCCTCCCCTCCCCCGCTTTTCAACCACTTATCCACAGGTTGTTTACATGGGCGAAAAACCAAACGCCCGTTCTGTTGTCTGTGTCATGATGGAACATTTGTTCCGTCTCCTCCCGGGTGCGCCTTGAGCCATACGGAGAGGATGGCGATGTCCGCCGGCGTCACCCCGCTGACCCTCGACGCCTGGCCTAGGTCCGTCGGATGGATCCGCTCCAGCTTTTCCCGCGTCTCGTAGCGCAGCGCCGTCAGGCCCATGAAGTCCATCGTTGCCGGAATCTTTTGCCGGGCCACCTGCTCGGCCTTCTCCACCTGGCGCCATTCGCGCTCGACATACCCTTCGTAGCGGAGATTGAATTCCACTTGCTCGATGACTTCGTCCGGCAACGGGCTTGCCCCGACGACCGACGCATAGCTCGCCCCCGTCCGCTTGATCTGCTGCGCCAAGGAGGCTCCGCCCCGGAATTCATGCTCCAGCCGCTCGGTTTCCTCCGCAATCTGGCGGAGCTCGTTGTCGACTTCCGCCAAGTCCCTTTTCGCCCGGATTCCCAGGATTTTGGCCGCTTCCTGCATCCGAAAGACCGCATTGTCCTGCCGCATCAGCAGCCGGTGCTCCGCCCGCGACGTAAACATCCGATAGGGCTCGTCGGTCCCCTTCGTGACCAGATCGTCGATCAGGACGCCAATGTAGGCCTCGTGCCGCTTGAACACCACCGGGGCCTGTCCGCGGACCGCCAAGGCCGCGTTCGCCCCCGCCATGAAGCCCTGCACGGCCGCTTCCTCGTAGCCGGTCGTCCCGTTGACCTGCCCGGCCAGGTAGAGGCCTTCGACCACCTTGCTCTCCAGCGAGTGCTCCAGCTGCGTCGGGTCGAAATAGTCGTATTCGATCGCATACGCCGGTGCCAGGAACACCGCCCGCTCCAGGCCGACGATCGAATGGATCATCTCCTCCTGGATCGGCACCGGCAGGCTGTTCGAGGTGCCGTTCGGATAGACCTCCCGCACCCGGCGACCCTCCGGCTCCACAAAGACATGGTGCGCCACATGGTCCGCAAACTTCACCACCTTGTCCTCGATCGACGGACAGTAGCGCGCCCCGGCCCCCGTGATCAGGCCGCCGTAAAGCGACGATTCCTTCAAATGCGACCGGATGATCTCGATCGTCCGCTCATTCGTGTGCGTCAAATGGCACGGCATCGGGTCCGACCCCGGCACCCAGGGAGCCAGCGGGAGCAGGTCCGTTCCACGTGGAACATCCAGGAGGGGCAGGTCGGCGGCAGGGGGAGGAGCCCCGGCCGCGTTCCACGTGGAACCTCCGCCGGGGACGGCGCCCAGGCCGAGGCCTTCGATGTTCCACATGGAACTCTTCCCGTCGGCAGGGGAGGGGAAGCGCCCGGCATGCCGTCGGCACCAGCGGCTGAAGAACGGCACCGGGTCGGTCTCGCCGGGCTGGATCGCCATCTTGCCGTAGTCGATGCTGTCCTTGTCCAGCCGCGGTGGCGTCCCGGTCTTGAGCCGGTCCATCCGGAGTCCCAGCGCCTGAAGCTGCAGGCTCAGGGCTTCTTCGCTCTCTTCGCCCAGGCGGCCGGATGGCACGGATTCCGGCCCGATGCAGACCCGCCCGCGCAGGAACGTCCCCGCCGTCAGGACCACCTTTTTAGCTTCGATTTTGCCCCGTTTTGCACAAAAAATCCCCATAATTCGGCCATTTTTCGTTTCCACGCCCGTCACCCGGTCGTCGAGGCAGGCAAGGTGGGCCGTCTGCCGCAGCACGGCCGCCATCCGCGCGGAGTAGGCCGGCTTGTCGCACTGGGTCCGGTTGGCCTGGACCGCCGGTCCCTTACGCCGGTTCAAGACCCGGAACTGCAAGCCCGTGCAGTCGGTGTTGAGCGCCATCTCGCCTCCCAGGGCGTCCATCTCAAACACCATGTGCGATTTTGCAATGCCGCCAATCGACGGATTGCATGACATCCGCGCCGCCGCGTCGACCGACAGGGTGACCAGCGCCGTTTCGACGCCCATTCGTGCGGCCGCCAACGCCGCTTCGCAGCCGGCATGGCCGGCCCCGACCACAATCACGTCAAAATGAAGGGGAGGAGTCATGGTAAAACGTTTTACTTGATTGAAATCGATAAAGTTTCGGTTCAAATGCGCCCTACGGCGCCTTTGGAACCGCCGAACGGGGCCATCATAGCCGAAAAGGGGCCGAAAATCATCATTTTCCGACGCAAAACCGATCAAAAAGGCGATCCAGGACCTCTTCGGGGGTGTTTTTCCCGAAGAGTTGGCCCAGGCGGAGCAAACCGTCGCGCAAGGCCATGGCGGCGGGCAAAATACGCTCTTCGGCGCCGCTTTCGAGGTCGGGGAGGGCACGGGACAGGGCTTCGCCGACCTCTTCGAGGACTTTTTGGTGCCGAAGGGAGATGGCGACGGGGGTTTCGGCTTCGCGGGACGTCGTGGGGAGGAGGCGGTCGAGCATCTTTTCCTCGAGGGGGCCGATGGAGGCCGATTCGGAGGCCAGGCACGTCTCGACGGCAGGGGAGGGGAGGGGAAGGCCCCGTTTTTGGGTCCCGAGGTCTGTCTTGTTGAGGACGATGAGCGTCCGGTCGTGCGGGAGGGAGTCCAGCAGGGCCTTTTCTTCGTCGCCCAGGGGCACGGAGGCGTCGAGGAGGAGCAGGAGGAGGTCGGCACGGTCGATTTCGGCCTTTGTGCGCCGGATACCCTCCTGTTCGAGGGTCGAAGGGGTGTCGCGGAGCCCGGCGGTGTCGACGAGCGTCAGGGGGATGCCGTGGAAGTCGATGGCTTCCTCGATGGTGTCGCGGGTGGTGCCCGGCGTGTCGGAGACGATGGCGCGGTCGCGCCCCGCCAGGCGGTTCAGGAGGGTCGACTTGCCGACGTTCGGGCAGCCGACGAGGGCGACGCGGACGCCGTCGCGCAGCCGTTGGCCGCGAGGGGCGGTTTCGATGAGCGCCTGGAGGTCGTTCCGGGCCTTGGCAAGCCGCCGCGCCAGGTCGGCGGGGACGGATTGGGGGAGTTCGTCGTCGGGGAAGTCGAGCATGGCCTCGACGTCGGCCAGCAAGGCGGCGAGCCGGTCGTAGAGGCTTTCGAGCTGGCGGCCGAGCGCGTTGGACAGCTGGGCGGCGGCCATGCGCGCGGCCTGCTCGGAGCGGGCGTGGATGAGGTCCAGGACGGCTTCGGCCTGCGTCAGGTTGAGCTTGTCGTGGAGAAAGGCGCGGCGCGTGAACTCGCCGGGCTCGGCCTGGCGGGCTCCGCAGGCGAGCAGGGCGCCCAGGAGGCGGCGGGCGACGACGGGCGAGCCGTGGATCTGCAGTTCGGCGGCATCTTCGCCGGTGTAGGACTTCGGGGCGCGGAAGAGCAGGACGAGGCCTTCGTCGATCACTTCGCCCGTGGCGGGGTCGGCCAGGCGGCGGAAGTAGGCGCGCCCGGCCTCGGCAGGGGAGGGGAGGGGGCAGAACCGCGCGGCGATCGGCCAGCTGTCCGGCCCGGACAGCCGGATGACGGCGATGCCGCCTTCGCCGGGCGGGGTCGCGATGGCGGCGATCGTGTCGGCTTGGGGGGCCTGGGGGGCGTTCATCGGGCCCTCCCGCCTCAGCCTTCGGCGGACTGGGCGCGGTTCCAGCGGAGCCAGGCTTCGACGAACCGGTCGATGTCGCCGTCGAGCACGGCGTCGACCTGTCCCGTTTCGGCCTCGGTGCGGTGGTCCTTGACCATCGTGTAGGGCTGCAGGACGTAGGAGCGGATCTGGTGGCCCCAGGCAATTTCGCCCTTTTCGCCGTAGAATTTTTCCATTTCGCGGCGTTTCTTGTCCTGTTCGAGTTCGTAGAGTTTGGCGCGCAGGACCTTCATCGCCTTGTTGCGGTTTTCGATTTGCGAGCGTTCGGCCTGGCAGGCGACGACGATGCCCGTCGGCAGGTGGGTCAGGCGGACGGCGGAGTCGGTCTTGTTGATGTGCTGCCCGCCGGCGCCGCTCGATCGGTAGGTGTCGACGCGCAGGTCCTTGTCTTCGATGACGACCTCGATGTCGTCGTCGATTTCCGCGACGACGTCCAGCGAAACAAACGACGTGTGGCGGCGCTTGGCGGCGTCGAACGGCGAAATGCGCACGAGGCGGTGGACGCCGCGCTCGGCCTTGAGGTAGCCGTAGGCCCAAGGGCCGCCGGCGGTGAACGTGACGCTCTTGATGCCGGCCTCTTCGCCCTTTTGCAGGTCGAGGTAGGAGACGGAAAAGCCCTGGCGCTGGCAGTAGCGCTCATACATGCGGAGGAGCATTTCGGCCCAGTCGCAGCTTTCGGTGCCGCCGGCGCCGGCGTGGAGCGTCAGGATGGCGTTGTTGCCGTCGAAGCGGCCGACCATCAGCGATTGCAGCTCGAACTTGGCGTAGCGCGCCTCCAGCGTGGCGACCTGGTCCGCCAGCTCGGCCCCTTCGGCGCCGTTCTCGGTTGCGCCTTCCGCCGCCAGGAGTTCGACCATGTCCGCCGAGTCCTGGGCGTCCGCGACCAGTGCGCGGAACGGTTCCGTGACCGCTTCAAGCGCATTTTTCTTCGCGATAAGGGCGCGGGCCGCCGCCGCGTCGTCCCAGAAGCCGGGTTCCGCCATCTGGCGGTTCAGCTCTTCGATGCGTTGCTCCTTTGCGGCGACGTCAAAGATAGCCTCGCATTCCTGCGAGGTGTTCCTTCACGGCCGCGATCCGGCTGGAAAGCTCGTCAAACATGTGCAAAATCCTCCAAGGCGCCCCCGTCCAGGGACGCCGACACGGCAATCCTAGCATACCCCGCCCCCCTTCGCACGGCCGAAAGCGGGAAAAGCGCGTGCTATGGGGCCTGCCGGGGCAAAATAGTGAAAAATACTTAATGTTTTACAGAAAAATCGGCTCTTCGCGATTGATAGTGGCTGAAGAGATGGCCTGGACCTGCGCGTTGTAAGCGGCCCGCGACGGGTAGAAAAGCCGCATGGCAGGCGGATGGAGGCCATTGGGCGAGCATTCGGGGATCTTGCGCCACTTTCGGAGTGCAAAATAGCGGCAAAACACTGGAGAATTTGGCGATTTTGAGCTCAAATTTTATCACGTTTGTACAAATGTGATAATTTTGAGGCGAAAAATGGCGAAAAATAAGGTGAAAACTGGAAAAATTGTGTGTCTATGAATGGGGCAAGCCAAAACGGACAGGGGAGTCCACGAGCCTCTGCACGTCCGCAATCGGGGTCGAAGGTGGCCCGTTCGGAGAGCGGGCCCTGCCGAATGCCTCCATTTCACAAAATTCCATCGAAAAACCGTCCTCGGGATTCGCGAGAGGCGTTTGCCCGAGGCATTGCAAGGAGGTTGCCGTCCTTCCGTCCGATTCCAACGGGTCACCATATTCCTCGAAGAGCCAAAAGAGCCCCAAAAATTCAAAAATCGCACCCCAAGTCCTGATTCCATGGGCTGGATGGGGGCGGTCATCGTGGCGGGGCGGAAAAATGAAAGGGCTTGCCGCAGAAATCTGCGGCAAGCCTTGCAGGGACGGCCTCGGGACCGCCCAGGCGCTCTGCGGAAGGCGCTTAGCCGATTTCGGCGTCGAGCTTGGCCAGAAGGTCGGCCATGGAGATGCGAACCTGCGTCATGGAGTCGCGGTCGCGCAGGGTCATGGTGCCATCCTCGAGGGTGGTGAAGTCGACGGTGACGCACCAGGGCGTGCCGGCCTCGTCCATGCGGCGGTAGCGGCGGCCGATGGCCCCGGACTCGTCCCAGAAGCAGTTCCAGCGGCGCTGGAGGGCGGCGAAGACTTCGCGGGCCTTGGCGTAGAGCTCAGGCTTGTTCTTGACGAGAGGCAGGACGGCGACCTTGATCGGCGCGATGGTCGGATGGAAGCGCAGGACGGTGCGGGTGTCGGTCTTGCCCTTGTCGTCGGTCAGGGTCTCTTCGTCGTAGGCGTTGCAGAGGAGCGCAAGGGCAAGACGGTCGGCGCCGGCGGACGGCTCGATGACGTGCGGGACGTATTTGCCGTCGAAGAGCTTTTCGAGGAAGGCGCGGGCGGCTTCCTCGGTCTTGCCGCGGCGGGTCCAGTCGGCGACGACCTTGGCGACGAAGGCGTCCTTCGCCTCGGGGGCGAGGGCCTTGGCGGCGGCCTTCAGGTTCTCGTCGAAGACTTCCTGCGACTTGCCGGAATGGATCTGGTGCTGCGTGAGGTCGAAGTCGGAACGTGCGGCGATGCCTTCGAGCTCCTGGATGCCAAAGGGGAAGGCATATTCGATGTCCACGCACGCGCGGGCGTAGTGGGCCAGCTCGTCGCCCTTCTGCCAGTAGAGGTGGAGGGAGTCGGCGGGCAGCCCGATGGACCGGTAGAAGGCGAGACGCTGCTCGACCCAGTAGCGGTGCCAGACTTCCCAGCCCCAGTCGGCCTGCGGGGCGCCGGACAGGTCGGGCTTGTCGTCAAGCGTGCAGACGTGCCCGCAAACCAGCTCGACGGCTTCGTCCGGCGGAATGAAGAACTCCAGCTCCATCTGCTCGAACTCGCGCGAGCGGAAGGTGTAGTTGCGGGGATTGATCTCGTTGCGGAAGGACTTGCCCATCTGGGCGACGCCGAAGGGGACGCGCTGGCGGGCGGTGGCCGCGATGTTCGAAAACTGGGCGAAGATCGCCTGCGCGGTCTCGGGCCGCAGCCAGGCGACGGCGGAGTCGTCCTCGACGGGGCCGACGTAGGTCTTGAACATCAGGTTGAAGGAGCGGGGCGCGGTGAGGTTCTTCGAGCCGCAGGCCGAGCAGACGACGCCCTCGGGAAGCTCGAACCCCGTGGCGGCCTTGACAAGGGCCTTGCCCTGCTCTTCGCAGAGCTGGTCGGCACGGAAGCGCTTCCGGCAGTCCTTGCAGTCGACCATCGGGTCGGCAAACCCGGCGGCGTGCCCCGAGGCCTTCCAGATGTCGGGGTGCATGATGATGGTGGCGTCAAGGCCGACGACGTCCTCGCGGGTGCGGACCATCGCCTTCCACCAGGCTTCCTTCAGATTGCGCTTGAGTTCGCAGCCGAGGGGGCCGTAGTCCCAGAAGCCGTTGATGCCTCCGTAGAGCTCGGAGGACTGGAAAATGAAGCCGCGGCGCTTGCAAAGGGAGGCAAGCGTCTCCATCGATAAGGTTTTTGCATTCATGACGGGCGGAAATGTAGCGCAACGGAAGCGCGGGGGCAAGCAGAGAACGGCGGAATTGGATTGAAGAAGGGGCGGGGAGGGCGTATGGTTCCCCGCGCCATGAACCCGCTTGAGAACATCCGCATCGTGCTGGTCAATCCGATCTATGGGGGGAACGTCGGGTCGGTGTGCCGCGCGATGATGAACATGGGCCTGTCGCAGCTGGCCCTGGTGAACCCGCGCGACGGAATGAACATGGAGGACGCCGCCGCGATGGCCTGCCATGCGGGCCGCATCCTGAACAACCGCAAGGTCTACGACACGACGGCCGAGGCGGTGGCCGACTGCGGCCTGGTCGCGGGGACCTCCAACCGCGGCGGGCTCTACCGCGAGCATTCGAAGGGGCCGCGCGAATGGGCCCCGCACCTCCTGGAGGCGGCGGCCGCCGCCCCCGTGGCGATCCTGTTCGGCTCGGAGGACAACGGCCTTTCGCTGGAGGACCTGGCGCTCTGCACGCAGTTCATCCGCATCCCCTCGACGCCGGAATACAAGTCGCTGAACCTCGCCATGTCGGTGATGGTCTGCGCCTACGAGCTGTATGTGGCGACGGGCTCCTACGAGCCCCCCGCCGAGCGCTCGCCGGAAGCGCCCTCCGCGATGCGCGAGGCAATGTTCGCCAAGTGGCGCCGCGCCCTGCTGGGCATCGGCTTCATGACGGACGATACGGCCGACCACATGATGCTCGGCATCCGGCGCATCTTCTCCCGCGGGCAGCTGACGGAGAAGGACGTCCAGATCTTGCTGGGGGTCGCGGCCCAGACGCTCTGGGCCGCCAGGCAGCTTCCCCAGAAGCCCTCGCGCAAGAAGACGGGCCCGGACGGCCATCTGCTGCCGCAGTTCGCGGACGGAGGAAAGGACGCGTGAGCTCCGGTCGCCGAAACGTCCTGTCCGTGATGGTCGTCGCCTTGAACGAGGCGAAGCATATCCCGCGCCTGCTGGGGGCCCTGGCCGATTTGCGCCTGCCGCACGCCTGGTCGTTCGAGACGATCCTGGTCGACGGCGGATCGACCGACGGTACGCCGGAAATCGCTCGCGAGCTCGGCGTGGATACGGTCTTGTCGATGCCCGGCGCGTCGATCCCCGTCTGCCGGAACGCGGCCCTCCGGGCCGCACGCGGCACGGCCCTCGCCTTCCTCGACGGCGACTGCATGCCGGATGCCGGCTGGCTGGAGGTGGCGGCGGAATACCTGGTCTCGCCGGAGCCGACGATGCTGGGCTTCCCCGTCCGCCCGCCCGCGTCGGGAAACTGGATCCAGCGCGCCTGGCACGCACACTGGCAGCACAAGAACAACGCGGCGCAGAACGACGCCCTCGCGCCGTTCGACCGCGAGGCCTTCCGCCTGATCACGACGCGCAACATGCTCTTCAACCGCGCCCTCCTGCAGGTCGTGCCGCAGTTCGACGAAAAGCTGGTGACGGGCGAGGATACCGACTTCGCCTTCCGGGCGACCGAAGCCGGGGCGCACGTGATGGCCCTGCCGACGCTCGTGGTGACGCACCTGGGCGAGCCGGCGACGCTCCAGGACTACTACCGCCAGCAGCTCTGGCATGCCAACCGGCGCGCCTACGCGACGATCCTGCGCTCGTCGGGCGGCAAGCGAGGCGCCAATGCCATCTACTTCACGCTGGCATTCCTCGGGGCGCTGTTCCTGGCGGCGGCGGGCATCCTGGCGGCGGCGATCTTCGTTTCGTTCTGGCCGCTCCTGCTGCTGCTGCCGATCGTGGCGGTGACCTCGGCCCCGGCCTTCCTGATCGCCCTGCGCGCACGCTCGCTCCTCCTCCTGCCCAAGCTTTCCGTCCTCTATTTCCTCTACGGCCTGGCCCGCTCGATCGACTTCCTCGGCCTCGCCCCGGAAAAGCCCTCCTGGAAGCGGAAGGGCTGATCGCCACGCCCCCGGCCCCCCTCGCAGGGCGGCGGGGATCGGACGGGGCAAAAAGAGGCGAGGCCCAAAAGGCCTCGCGACAGGGATGGGGCAGGGGACGGCGCCCGGGGATCAGGCGGGCTCGGTGATGGCGACCGGTTCGGCCGCGGGGGCGTCCTTGGGGTCGGATTTCGGGACCTTGGTGTCCCAGAGCCACCAGGCCAGGATGCAGAAGGCGGCCAGGAAGACGAGCATGCTGACGACATTGACGATGCGCTGCGTGGTGTTCTCGGCGTATTTGGCCTTGCGGTAGCAGAGGGGCACCATGAAGATGAGGACGCCGGCCAGCAGGGCCCAGCCGATGGTGATGAAGATGTTGAGCAGATGTCGGTCCATGACGCGGGGAATCCTAGCGGAGGCGACGGTGCGGGGCAATCCCGAATTTCAAGCGATCCCCAGCAGGCGGTCGCGGCAGGCGGCGTGGCGGCGCAGCTGCCGGGCGGCGCGGGTTTCCACGGCCTTCGCGCGGGCGGCCATCGCGGCAAAGTCGAGCCCCATCGGCGCGCCGAGGTGCGTCTTGAGGGCGATCGCTTCGTCGGGGTTGCGCGCAAACAGCTCGTCGAGGTGCGCCTTGACGTGGTGGTAGGCGTCGCGGAACGGCATGCCGCCTGCGACCAGCTCTAGCGCGCGGTCGGTGGCGTAGACCGACGGGGCGAAGGCGCCGCGCAGGGCGTCTTCGTGCACCGTGATCCCCGCCAGCATCGGGGGCAGGATGCGCAACGACGCCAGCGTCAGCTCGAAGCCGTCCATGTAGGGCGCCTTCGTCTCCTGCAGGTCGCGATTGTAGCCCGAGGGCGCGGCCCGCACGATCTCCGCGACAAGTTGCGCGTCGGCCATGACCTTGGCGGCCTTCGCGCGCATCAGCTCGCAGACGTCGGGGTTGCGCTTTTGCGGCATGATGCTCGACCCCGTCGTAAAGGCGACCGGCAGCGTGAAGTAGCCAAACTCGGGCATCGAGAAGAGGATGAGGTCCTGCGCCAGCCGCGACAGCGTCAGCATCACCTGCGCCAGGGCCGCGAGCTGGATCGACTCCAGTTGCCCGCGCGACTGGTTCGCGTGCAGGACGTTGTGCACCGGGCCGTCGAAGTCGAGCAGCTTGGCCGTCAGCGCGCGGTCGATCGGCAGCGGGACGCCGTAGCTGGCGGCCGAGCCCAGCGGGCAGCGGTTGTTCAGGCGGGCGGCGGTTTCGACCAGCTCCGCGTCGTCGACGAGCGCCTCCGCCCAGGCCGAGGCCCACAGCCCCAGGCTCGACGGCATCGCCGGCTGCATGTGCGTCCGGCCGACCATCGGCACCTTGCGATACTTCTTGGCGAACGCCAGGAGCGCCTTCGCCAGCGCGGCGATCGCCGCCTGCGTCTCCGCCAGCCGCCCGCGCGCCCAGAGCCGAAGGTCCACCGCCACCTGGTCGTTCCGGCTGCGGCACGTGTGGATGCGCTTCCCGAGGTCGCCGAGCGATTCGGTCAGGCGCCGTTCGATCGCCAGGTGCACGTCCTGGTCGTCGAGCGTAATCTGGAAGGCGCCCTTGCGGCCTTCCTCCCAGAGCCCGCGCAGGCCGTCGACGACCTTCGCGGCCTCGTCCGGCGCAATCAGCCGTCCTCCGCCGGGCAGCTCCATGCGCGACAGCATCGTGACGTGCGCCGCCGAACCCATGCAATCGGCCTCGAGCAGCGCAAGGTCGAGGATGCGGTCTTCTCCGGCGGTATAGGCAAGGACGTCGGCATCGATGTCGCCGACCGTGGTGCGACGGGCCATGGCAATGCTCCGTAAATGTCGAAGGCTAGTGCTGGATGCGCTTGATCTTGAAGACGTGCTTCTCGGGCTGCGGCAGCGCGTCGGGCGGCAGCTCGATGCGGACGGTCTTGCCCTTGTCCTCGTCGGTCGCCACGGGGCGCGCGACGGGTGTTTCGACGATGCCGCCGGGCACCGTGATCTGCTGGTGGCAGACGGGGCATTCGAGGGTCTGCCCGGCCATCGTGTCGGGTGCGGTCAGTTCCTGCTGGCAGAAGGGGCAGTTGAAGGTGATGTCGGCCATGTCGGGGTCCTCCGGGGGGTGCGCGCCGGAACGCCCGGCGCAAATCCCAATCCTACCAACTCCTCCTCCCTTTGTGAAGTCCCGAAAATGCCCCGGGCGCGCAAGCAATGCGCCGGGATGCCCGGGATGCCCCCACGGATCGGTGCCGCCAGCCGGGCGGCCCTTCCCTAGCGGGCCGTCGTCGCCACGCCGCGGGCCACGGCGGCCCAGCATTCGACGGGGACTTCCTCGGGCCGGGACGTCGGCGCCAGCCCCGCCTCGCGCAAGACGCCGTCGACGTCCTGCGTCAGGTCGCGCAAGGAGCGCCCGAGCGTCTTCCGGCGCTGGCTGAAGACGTGCCGCACGACGTTCCGGAAGGCCCCCTCGTCCACCGGGCCGCCCAGCGGCTCCGGGCGCCGGGCCAGCACCGAGATCGCCGACGTCACCTCGGGCGCCGGCCAGAAGCACGTCCGTGAAATGACCTTCGCCGTCCGCACGTCGTAGTGGCGCTGGAGGCCGATGGCCAAGATCCCGTAGTCGCCGCCGCCCGGCCGCGCCGCCATCCGGTCGGCGACCTCCTTCTGGACCGTCACCGCCATCCGTACCGGCCGCGCCTCCAGCCCGGCCGCTTCCATCAGCAGCCGCGCGGCGATCGCATACGGCAGGTTCGAGACCAGCTTGGTCGCGCGCCGTTCGCCGAACCATTCGGCCAGCGGGGCGTCGAGCGCGTCGCCTTCCATCAGGTGGAATGCCGGATCGCCCCCGTGCCGGCCGCGCAGCCATTCCGCCAGCTTCGGATCCTTCTCCACCGCCAGCACCGTCGCGCCGCGCCGCAGCAGCTCCTCCGTCAGCACGCCCAGCCCGGGACCCGGTTCGACGACCGTCTCGCCGGCCCCCGCTTCCGCCGCGTCGAGCAGGATGTTGAGGATGTTGCGGTCGATGAGGAAGTTCTGCCCCAAGACGCGCGACGGATGGAACCCCCAGCCGGCCAGCAGGGTGCGCACGTCGTTCGGGCTTGTCAGGTTGAGATCGTCCATGGCGCGGACGAGAGTAGGGGAGCTAGGCCAGAAAGACAAGGAAAAGCAGCACCCAAAGAAGGACGGCGACGGCCGGCGCCCGCCAGCGGTACCACCCCGGAAGGAGCCCTTGGGGCAGCAGCCACCCGCGGCCGCCCGTCTCCTCGACCCCGGGCGCGGGTAGCTGCGCCTTGTGCGCCTCGACCCGCGCCTTGATGTGGCGCCCGCAAGCATAGCTTGCCGAGACCGACCCCATCGGGACGTCCACCGCCGCCCACTGGTTCGTCGAAATCTGCAGCCGCGCCGCCACCAGCTTGCCCCACGATTCCCGGGGCGTGTAGACGACCTGCTGGATGTCGTCCAGCGCCATTTTCTTCCAATATAGACCGAAGAAGCGGATGACCAGCACATGCTTTTCGCCGACCCAGACCGTCGCCTTGGCCAGCATGCCCAGCCCCACCAGCAGCAGAAGGACGCATCCGCCGCCGATCACGCGTCCCAGCCCGTCCGTGATGTCGGGCTGCGCCACCATCAGCGTCAGCGCGATGCCTCCCAGCGCCAGCCCCGTCGCATAGACCCACCACGGCGCGAAAACTGCCAGGCGTGCCTTCTGTCCGTTCGTCTTGGTTTCCATGTTGCCGGATTCCTCCTTCTTTCGCCGCCAATACTACTGGCGGACCGACGCCCCCTGCAAGCGATTTTGTCCCGTCCCGACTTTTTTTGTAAGTCGCGCAAGGAGGCCAGCCGCCTTTTCCCCCCGATGCATCCCGGGAGTGGCCCCATGCTGGTGTCGGTTGCGCCCCTCGCCTGCGAGAACCGCGCTCGCCTTCCCGCATGCCTTGCCGTGCCCCACGCGACGGCATATCCCCGCCAAGCCGCAGGGGCTTCTGCTTTTCCTTCCAACGCCTCTGCCCGCAATGTATAATGGCCCCTGTAATGACCACATCAAATGCCATCATCCTTACGCCCCGTCGGACGTACGTCCACAGCGCGAGACAAGCGAAAGCCGCCGCCCGCCCGACAAAACGCAACCATTTTGTCCCCCGGCCAATGGTGGATGCGTTTGAACTCGATGTCCAACAGCCTTGCACTTACGAACGAACACGCAGGATGCTGATTTCTCCTCAGGTGCCGAGATCACTCGGGATGCCATCTCACCGCTCGGATCGAGGATTGTTTGCGCTTGCGCTGTTTAGATGTCATGCCAATATGTGGATTTAAGGTGATGGATAGGCTTTTTAGTGCGAAGGAGCATGTCTTGTGCCAAAAGAGGAGCTGCAGTTGACCTCAATAACGGTCCAATCTAAGCCAAAGCGGAAGTGCCATGCGAAAGTCGCCAAGCCGGTCGAGTTGACCGGGGCGCAGGATCTTTATGCGTTTTTGTACAAGGCGTGTGACATCATTCGCGGTCCGGTGAGCCACGAGAACTTCAAGGATTACATTACGCCGCTTTTGTACTTCAAGCGCATCAGCGACGTGTGGGATGAGGAACGGGACCGGGCATTGGAAGAATCGGGCGGAGACGAGGAGTATGCGCTGTTCCCGGAACAGCATCGTTTCGTAATTCCCGAGGGATGCCACTGGGCGGATATCCGTAAGCGCACCGA
>JAZQOP010000085.1:0-4721 GCA_045627965.1 Kiritimatiellia bacterium
GCGGCCCGGATGGCCGGGGTGGCCCGGACGCACATCAGCGCGGTGCTGCGTGGGCTGCGGCCGGGGAGCGCGAAGGTGTGGGACGCGATCGAGGCGGAGGGTGTGCGGAATGCGCTGACGGGGCGATTGGCGAAGCGTCCGCGCGGGAAGCGTGCCCTGGCGTCGGCCGGGGGTGTGCGATGACTAAGCGGAAGCGGGCGGTCCAGGCGCGCTATACGGCGAAGCGCAGGGCGAGGCGGATGGATGCCGAGTATCGGAAGATGGAATACCAGCGTGACTACGAGGGCCTGCGGGCCCGCCAGGAGGCGCGACAGCGCGAGGCGGCGCGCCGTGACGGCGTGGCGTTGCAGTGCGGGATCAGCGGGAAGCGCTGTCCGCACGCGCTGACGTGCGAATGGAGCGAGATGGAGCGGCGGAAGAAGAGCGGGGTGGGGAAGTGCAAGCGGCTCGACCCGATCGATTCGTGCGCGGTGGCGGTGAAGATGGACTACGACCGCTGCCGGGACTGCCCGGACCGTTCGCGGTGCAAGGAGGCGTGGCGGTGCATCCGGCTGGAGATGCTGGACATCGGGCGGGACATCCTGGAGCTTCTGGTCGAGTGGAACGAACGGGAGTAGGCGGGGTACGCGGGGGCGGACGGGTGCCGGGCGCCGGAGTGGTGATTTGGAAGGCCTGAAGGCCAAAAACAAGGAAGGAATGAAGCAATGAGCGAAAACAACGGAAACGGGATGCAGCTGGCGATCCGGACGGACCTGTCGACGCTGCCGGCGGCGATCGAGTTCAACTACGCGGAGCTGAAGGCGGCGGTTGGGGCGTACCTGGAGAGGTACCGCTGGCTGATCGTGACGGAGGATGGTGTGCGGCAGGCGGCGGTGGACCGTGCGGAGATCAACCGAGTGGCGTCGGCGATCTCGAGGGCGCGGATCGACACGAAAAAGCGGTATTTGGCGCCGTTCGAGGGCTTCGAGGCGAAGGCGAAGGAACTGGAGGGGATGCTGAAGGATGCGTCTGGGGCGATCGGGCGGCAGCTGGATGCGTTCGAGGAGGCGGAGCGTGGGAAGAAGGAGGCGGCGCTGAAGGCGCTTTGGGCGAGGAAGGTGGAGGCGGCGACGGCTACGGCGGACGAGGCGATCCGCGGGAGCCGGCACTGGGAGGCGTTCTTCCGCGAGCGCGTTGGTGCGGCGAAGGGCAGCTGGCTGAACAAGGGGGTCACGCTGGAGGCTGCCGGTGCGCAGATGGATGCAGAGCTGCAGCGGTGCGCGGGGGTCATCCGTAGCGTCGAGGGCCTTTTTGCCTGCGAGGACGAGGAGACGCGGGCGCGTGCGGAGGTGGCGGTGGCGGAGTGCATGGACATCGGCCGCACGGTGGAGTCGATGCAGGCGTGGAAGGCGGAGCGGGAGCGCATCGCGGCGGCGAAGGTTGCGCAGGCGGAGCGGGAGGAGGCGGCGAAGGCCGCGAAGGCGTCCGTTGCGCCGGCAGCGGCGGTCCCCGCGGCCCAGGCGGCGCCGGCGCCGGATGGGGAGGAGGAGGCCGAGGAGGACGTGGTCGTGGCGGCCCCTGCTGAGAAGCGGCACACGGTGACGCTGAGGATCACGGGGACGGGGGCGCAGCTGCTGCAGGTCAAGGCCGCGATGGTGGCGGCGGGCGTGGAATTTGAAAAGGCGTAGGAGGAGGATGGCGATGACGAAGAGGCGCGAGATGAAGCTGCGGCGGATGGGCGCGAACTGGCTGGACGCGCAGCGGATCGAGATCGAGTACGGGATTGCAAAGTGGAGGGTCTACGATGCGATCCGGTGCCGCGTGCTGAGGGCGCGGGTGGACGGGCCGAAGTCGGTGTTCGTCGCCCGCGAGGACGTGGAGAGGTGGCTTGAGGCGAAGATGAAGGACGCCATCCAGGCGCCTGCGTACTAGGAGGAAGGCGATGATCAGGACTGTCCAGCTGAAGGAATATGCGGCGGCGGTGGAAGTGCGCCGGCAGTCGGAGTGGCGGAGGGAGCGCCGGTGGCGCCGGAACGAGGAGGCGTTCGCGTTCTTCGCGGTTGTGATGGCGCTGATTCCGCCGGCGAAGCTGATCTACGAGATCGCCAAGGGAGTTGTGGCCGCGTTGGCCAGGTAGAAAAAAGCAAGAAAGGAGCATGGAGATGAGAGAGAAGGACATCAAGGACGTAGTGTTCGCCGCGGAAAACCAGGTGCGGAACCTGCTGGAGCCGATGATCCGGAAGGCGCTTTACGATGTTGAAAGGGCCGGGGCCTCGGCGGACGGGTTCTCGGTGACGCTGAAGGTGCAGGCGACGATCGACAACAGCGACATCCTGTTGCAAACGAACGGGACGTCGATGGTCCAGATGAAGAAGAAGAATCAGACGGGCGTGGTCCGCTTGGATTTTGGCCCGACGCTGTTCGACGGGCTCGAAGACGACAAAGACTAACCAAGAACGAAGGAAGGAAGAAGATGGCTATTCTGCAGCAGCCGAAAGACGACGCCCAGTACGGGCTGTTCGACCTGGACACGGAGGCGCTTGCGCCGGCGGGGCAGTTTCCCGCGGTAATCCTGGACATCAAGGACAAGATGGGGGTGGAACGGAAGAAGTTCAAGGGGGAAGGGACGGAGACGGTGGACCTGACGGCCTTCCTGTTCGGATACCAGACGCCGGACGGGCGGAAGTGGAAGCTGGACACGCGGCCGATGAAGATTTCGGGGCACCCGAAGGCGGCGCTGTACAAGTTCCTGTCGTCGCTGCTGGGGAAGGCTCCGGAGTATGGGTGGGACTACATGGCCCTCAAGGGGACGCGGTGCTTCCTGCAGGTGACGCACGCGACGGCGGAGGGGACCGGCAAGGTCTACGCCAAGGTCGAGCATGCCAGCCCGTTCGTGGACTTCGGGAGCTGGGGCGTCGCCGCGCCGGCAGCCGAGGCGCCTGCGAAGGCGTCCGCGCCGGAGATCCACCTGGCGGACGACGACGAAGAAGACATTCCGTTCTAATGGGAGGAGGAGCAAGATGGCCGAACTGAAAGCGCCTGCCGTGTCGGAAGGGACGGCAGGACACTGGTATACGCGGGATGGTTCTCCTGCATACGCTGTGCAAAAGAAGGACGGAACTGGGACGCGTCCGACGACGCTGCGGGACGCGAAGAAGCTCTCGCTCCTGCCGAGCGTGACGACGATCCTGGCCGTTCTGGACAAGCCGCAGCTGACGACCTGGAAGATCAAGACGGCGATCCGCGCTACGCTGGACGTAGCGCGTGCCGAGGGCGAGGAGACGGACGCCTGGGTGGACCGCGTGGTTGAGGCCGCCGGCGAGCCGGCCGCCGAGGCCGCGGACCTCGGGACGCGGATCCACAACGCCATCGAGGCGGTTTGCAGGGGCGAGGCGTGGGACGTCGCCGCCCTCGGGACGTACGTGGCGCCTGTCCTCGGGTGGATTGTGGGGAAGATGGAGCAGGGGGGGCGGATCATCGTCCAGGAGGGCGTCATCGCCAATTCGGCCTACGGGTTCGCCGGGCGTGTGGATTGTGCGTTCGAGATGCCGGACGGTACGGTGTGGGTGGTGGACTGGAAGAGCCGGAAGACGCGGCCGGGCGAGACCGACGCGCAGGCCTTCACGCCGTACGCGACGCATCGGCTGCAGCTGGCCGCCTACGCGGCGGAATGGGCGCTGGAGCGCGGCTGGGACAAGATCCGGTGCGCCAACGTCTTCACGAGCTCCACGGAGCCGGGGAGGTTCGGCGTTTCCGTCCATGAAGACCCCGAGGGCGCCTGGGAGGCGTTCAAGGCCACGCTCGACGTGTGGCGGTGGACGAAGGGCTACGACCCCAGGGGTTCCTTGCAGGCCGAGACGGGAGCGGCCTAGGCCATTTACATGGGCCGTCCACATGGTCACTTCATTGCCATCTTACAGCCTATGCAACCGCGGCGTCCTGCTGGACGGAGGGGCGTCGCGACCTTTTACGACGACGACGACGAACGACACGAACGATGACGATACGAAACGATAGGACGAAACGATGAGTTGGTTCAGGCTTGATCCAGGAAGAATGCTGCTCGAGATGACGATAGCCGGAGATGCGGAGGCGTGGTTCACGCGCTGCCATGCCATCGCGGCATCGCTGACGCTCGGGAAGACCGGCATGGATCCTTGGGCTGACGAGATGCTTTCAGAGGCCAATGTGGCCCGGGACAGGGCCGCAGCGGCCGGCAGGGCGAGCGCCGCAGCGAGACGAAGAAGAGGGCAACGGACGTTCAACGGGTGTTCAACGGACGTTCAACGGACGTTCAACGGGTGTTCGAGTACTGTTGAACCATACGTACGTACCGACGTACGTACCGACCGACCGACGTACGTACCGACCGACAAACAGACAGACGTACTAACCGACACGACCGACCGACCGACCGATACGCAGGCGCAAGAGTCCGCCCCGGCACAACCGACGCCCGAGGAAGTCGGGCGGACGGACGGACGGGCGATCGGGTCGGGAAAAAAGGGGGGAGGGAATGGATTGCCGAGACAGCACGCCATTTTCGACACGGCGGCGTTCGGGAGGTCGCTCGCTGACGACAAGTACGGGACCATCGCCGGCATCGACGCCAGCCTTTTGCCGGAATTCGCGGCGTGGTACTGCGGGGAGCCGAGCAACATGCGGGCCCTGCGGCGCTATTCCAGGGCGTGCCAGGCGCATCCGGACAAGTTCCGCGACCTGGTGGCGTCGTTCGTCGCCGA
>JAZQOP010000086.1:0-6023 GCA_045627965.1 Kiritimatiellia bacterium
AAGGGGGCCGGGCTTGCCCGAAAGCGGCGCCGTCCCTTGCGGCCGTCAGATCGCGCGCAACATGTGCATGGCGCGGAATGCGCCCTAGATGCGGCTACGGGCGTTCCACCCGGTAGTCGACCGTTGCGAGCGGCGGGACGCGGATGGCGGGAAGCCCTGAGAGGGGGGCGATGCCCAGCGGCCGCTTCGCTCGGTCGGCGGCCGTCTCCGCGAGGAGCACGGGCGCGGCGTCGAACGGCGTCGTGTTCGTCACCCGCAACGTGATGCCGTGGGGATCCACGCGGAAGATCTGGACGTGGACATGGTCGAAGACCGTCACGTCGGGGGCATCCAGGTCGAGGTAGATGCCGGGCACTTCGGCGATGGTGTTGAGAATGGCCGGTTCGGCCCAGGTGGAGCCGCCGAAGATCTCGCCGACACCGATTTCCTCCCACGGCTGTCCGCGGACCTCCCAGTCGCTGAGGTTCACGCGCTCGTTGACCCATCCCGGATTCATCACGCGCCACCGCTTCCCCTCGCGGGTGTCGGGGATGGGGCGGTCGGCGCGCGAGACGTATTGCGTCAGGCAGTGCGCGATGTCGCGGACGAGGTCGAGCCACGCCGTTTCGCCCGTCGCGCGCCAGAGCTTGAGGAGCGATGCGCCGGAGAGCGTGCAGATGCCGGGCGCGGCGTGCTTGTTCTGCACGTTGGCCCAGACGGTTCCCGTCGTGAGCATGTCGAGCTTCCCGAACGTGCTCTTCGGGGGGAAGCGGAAGTCGTAGCTCGTGACCCACGTCGAGCAGTAGGCGGCGCAGCGCCGGGCGGCATCGATCCACTCGCCGTCTCCGCCGCTCTCCTCCATCAGCGTCACGAAGCTCTCCAGCAGCGCCGCCGCGGATTCGCTGTCGACGTTCTGGAAGATGTCGCCGGGGCCGCCGTTGGTCAGGCCCCTGGCGAGGAAATGGTCGCGGTAGCGCCGTGCCGCCGCCATGGCGACGTCGCGGTAGCGGGGCTCGTCGAAATAGCGGGCCGCAAGCGCCAGGCCGCCGGGCGCGAGCGCCGCCGCGCAGCTGCCTCCCAGCAGCACGGCGCCGGTTTGGCCGTCCGCGTAGTGCGGGAGGTGGCCCGCCTCGTCCCAGCAGCGCACGAAGCCGTCGCACAGCCCGCGGGCCAGCGCCAGCCACGACTCCTTCGGCTCCACGTGCGGCGGGCCGACGCGCAGGTGCAGGAGCGTCTTCATCAGGAAATACAGGGTGTCCGCGCTGTAGCGCATGTAGCATCCGCGGGCGTCGGGCCTCCATTCGCCCCTGTGGAAGCAGCCCCGGACGAATCCCGACGGCGTCACGGCGGACTCCGCGATGAAGTCCCACACGCGGAGCGCCCGCGGCCAGCTCGCCGCTCCGCCGCGCACGAGAAGCGGCCACGCCGTGTTGGCCCCGCCGACCCAGCCCGTCTGCCAGTCCTGCGACGGGCACTCGCGCATGCCCACGGACCAGTAGCCGTATTCCTCGACCCAGTTCTCGCGGTTGTGCTTCTCCTCGATCAGGCGGAAGGCGCTTTCGAACGGGAAGTCGTTGCGCTCGCGCGAACGGCCGAGTTCCTTCCGCCCCGGAACGAACCGGGCGTACAGGTCTTCCGGCGACGTGGCGGGAAACGCATGGACCACGATGCGCACGACGATGCGGTCGCCGGGTTTCAGCGACGCCCCGGCGTCGGGGAGTTCGCCCTTCCAGTTGTACTTGCCGCCTTCGCGGACCCCGGGCGACTTGATGAGAATCCGCGCCTGCGTCCGGCTTTCGCTCTCCTCGACGTGGAGCCCCGTGTCGCCAAAGGCGGACCCCTGGTCCGTGAAGAGAAGCAGCCCGCGCCCGGCTTCCGGCGACTGCACTCCGACGCAGGGCGTCGAGCAGTCCCCGGCCAGCACCTGGATGCGGCTGCGCCCCGGACCGTGCTCCAGATGCGGCGCGCTCGTGATGGTCACCCAGTTGCCGGGGTCGGGGCTCGGGTCGCGGCGCACGCTCTTCCTGTCCACCACGGGGAAGCGGTTGCCGGCGTAGACGCATGCGGGCAGGAAGACCCACTCGTCGCGGCTCCACGCATCGAAATCGACGGCGAACCCGACGGAGGCGAAGTCCACCGCGCCGTCGACGACTTCGAACGCCGCATCCAGGCGGGTTCCGCCCGAGGCCGTGCGCGAGGAGGACAGTCCGACGCGCAGCGAGGCGCTTCCCAGCCGCAGCTCCGCGCCATCGGAAAGGTCGGCGAAGACTTCCTCCACCGGCACATGGTTTTCGTGGCGGACGGCGTGGAGACGGAGACGGGCATGCTGCAGCCGCAGAAGACCGGACAGCTCGGCGGTGTCCGCCGGCGGGAATCGAATGGGGAGATTGGATTGCATGGTGGCGTTATGCGTTGTCAAGGAAGGGTGTTGCGCGACGATGGCCTTTCGGGGATGGAAACGGACAGCGACCGGCCGTCGACGTGGGCCGTGGCCGTGACGATGCCGCCTTCGCATGTGGCGGAGGCCGTGCCCTCCACCGCGTCCGCGCCCATCGTGACCAGAAGCGCGGCCCAGGCGTCGCGCAGGGCGTCCAGCCGGATCTCCCTTTCCTCGCCGCGATAGAAGACGACGTCCGCGTACCAGCGCGGGCGGCCGTCGGTGAAGCGGCGGTAGAGGCTTCCGTGCGATTCCAGCTCCGCGGTTTCGCCGCTCGAATCGCCGAGGGACAGCGTGCAGGGGGCGCCGTCGGACCGCGCGCCGAGAAGGCGGATGGTCAGGGCGATTCCCCCGTCGCGCAGGCGGATGGTCTCCCCGTCCAGGGCGGGGCGGCCTTCCAGGAGGCCTCCCAGTTCGATGCGCAGGCGAAGGTCCCACGCGCGGATGGTCGCGTCCTTGACCATGTCGAGGCTGATGTGGGTGTCGCCCGCATCCGTCAGGAACGCCGCGCCCAGCAGCGCGGCGCCGCCCTTCTGGTCGACGACGGCCAGGCCGCTCGAGAAGTCGTAGAGATTGCGGAGCAGCGTCAGGTTGACGAAACGCGGCTTCCGCCCGCCCCAGAACCCGAACAGGTTGCGCCGCTGGTTCCAGGTGTCCTGCCGCGCGAAGGAGGACAGCGCGAAGGCCTCCTCGATGTGCGCGCGGGCGATGGTCGGACGGCCGGGCGCGACGCTCGTGGATTCGTGGAATTCCAGCTCCAGGTCGCGCGCGGGGCACTCGCGGAAATAGCGGCGGTATTTTTCGGGGCAGCGCAGGTCGGCGTGCAGCCAGCTTGCCTTGAAGGAATCGCCGTCGCAGAACCCGGGGTCGTCCAGCGCGCGGGCGAGCATCGCCGGGAAGGCTCCGGGAAGCGACGCGGACCATTCCCTGGGCATTTCGGAGGAATCGCCGGGCCTCTGCAGCCAGGAGTAGGCGCGGCTGCAGGGGCCGACCCACTGCCCCGTGGGGGCGTGGTAGTGTTCGGCCACGGTCTTCCAGGCCATGTCGAGAAGGCCGTGGACGAGTTCAAGCGCCTCGCGGTTCCGGGTCAGGCCCTCCAGGCAGGTCAGCTCCTCCATCGCCACGATGGTGTAGGTCGGGCTGTTGAATTCGGCGAACGTCCCGTTCTCCCGGACGAACTCCCATTGGTCCCGCAGGCGGGCCAGCCCGTAGGCCACCATGTCGTCCCATCCGAACCGTTCGCCGGAGCACAGCGTCACCATCGCGCCCATGATGGAGATGTTGGTGTAGAACTTGTCGACGTTGCGGCGGAAGATGGAGAGGCAGGCATGGCGCAGCGCCGACTGGATGCGCCCGCGCAGCTCCGGGGGCATCCGGTCGGCATGGCAGGCGAGGCACAGCAGGAGGCGCCTGCCGCAGAAATCCGCCCAGTTCCAGTCCGGCGGATTCATCTTGGAAAGCGGCTCCTCCATGAACCACGGCCAGATGCCGTAGGTGGGGTGGATCGGGTTGGTGTCCTGGTACTGGAGGACATTGCCGAGGATGTCGAAGGCGCGGGGGAGGTCCTCCTCCCGTCCGCTGTCGAGCAGCGCGAGGGCGTAGTCGAGGGCCGGGACCGTTCCATGGACCGTGCACATGGCGAGACGCGTGTGGTAGTTGGCGTGGTCCAGATAGCCTCCGGGCCCCTTCCACTCTTCGTCGTAGGCGGCGTTTTGTTTCTCCAGTGTCTTCAGCAGACGGGCTCGGTCGAAATCGGAAAGGGTCAACATGGATGGTCTCCACTAGCATCCCATAGAATGGGTGGTTGAAAATCGTTTGCCTCTTCTTTTGAAGTGCGATAGGGTGTTTGTGCATGCAAAACCAAGCACAAAAAGAAAGGCAAACGATGAAGAGTAATCTATCATGTTTTCATCAGGTCGTCCAACTGATTCCTCGTGGATTCATTGAGCGGATTGCGCGCGAATATCGGGAGGAACGTTCTCGCGACGGCGACGGAAAGGCGGTCGTTCCACGCGTCTTCGGCTATTTCGACCAGACGGTCATGCTGATGCTCGGTCATTTCCTCCATGTTTTCAGCCTCAACGAGCTCTGCGACGTCGCGGCGGTCCATCGCGGGGCGCTCGGACGGGTCCGGAAGCTCGCCGCTCCGGCGCGGAACACGTTCTCCAACGCGAACCGTACCCGCGATCCGGAAATCATCCGGAGGACGTACTGGAGGCTGAAGGCGCGCCTTGAGAGCCTTGGAAACGGATTCGGGAAATCCCGGCCCAGGGGGAAACTCGCCCGCTTCCGGCACAGGACCATCGCCGCGATCGACTCGACCACCCTCCAGCTGAGCCTCCGGTGCATGGACTGGGCGAAGCACCGCAGACAGAAGGCCGCTGCGAAGGCGCATGTCTCGTTGAGCCTGGGGAACCTGCTGCCCATCTTCGTCGTCCTCGGAAGCGCGCGGGAGCACGATTCCGCCAAGGCGGAGGTTCTCTGCCGGGGCCTGAAGCCCGGCGATATCGTGGTGGCGGACCGCGGCTACAACGATTTCGGGTTCTTCGCCCGCCTGCTGTCCCGCGGGATATTCTTCGTCGTCCGCGAGAAGACCTCTTTCAAGTACAAGGTGCTTCGGAAACGGAAACCGGGCCAGGAAAGGATACTCTCCGACGAGGAGATCCGCCCTGCGGGGAAGCGGACCGGCGAGACATACCAGGGCCCCCTCCGGAGAATCCGCGCGATTGTCGAGGTGGACGGAACCCTCCGAGAGATGGTTTTCTGACCAACAACATGGATTGGCAGCCGACCATGATCGCCGAACTCTACAGGTCCCGGTGGAATGTGGAGCTTTTCTTCAAGGAGATCAGGCAGACGCTCCGGCTCCAGGACTTCTTCGGCGAGAACGAGAGCGCGGTCAAACGGCAGGTCTGGGCGGCTCTCATCTGCCATCTTCTCATGAGATATCTGAAGCATCTCTCGGGGTGGGCCCTCAGCTATACGAGGCTTGTGGGCGTCCTGCGCGCCGCCGTATGGGTGTATTCCGACCTCTTGCGGCTGCTCTCCTGCTATGGGACAGCACGTCCCGACGCGCCAGAGACGGACGCCGTGAAACGCCCGTATCTTCCGGGTTTCGAGAAGTACTTCGTGAAAACCATGGGATAGCAGACGGTCGAGCTTTCGAGGAAAACACCGCAATCCGTCCGCGAACGCACACACCCCCTCCAAGGAAAACACAAAAAAACTAGGAAATCAGGCAGTTTTTCCACGGTCTTCGAACGGCTATGGGATGCTAGTGTCTCGCAAAATTAGTTCAAACCTATAACAACTCGTTCGGTTTGGACCGCGAGCGCGTCATTCGCATGCTGGACCGACAGGAGGATGGCCTCGGCGGATTTCGTCCAGACGAACGGCTTGGCGGAGTATTTGTTGAAGTTGACGATATATTCCTGCAAGCTGGCCCGCAGTTCCGCCACGCTCTTGAACGCCTTGTCCTTGAGTCCGAACCGTTCAAGCCGCGAGAACCACCCTTCCACGGCATTCAGCCACGACGAGCTGGTCGGGGTGAAGTGGAACGTGTAGTTCGGATGGGCACGCCTCCAGGCTTCCACGTCCGCGGTCTTGT
>JAZQOP010000087.1:0-4823 GCA_045627965.1 Kiritimatiellia bacterium
GGCGTTTTCGCCGATGTCGTTGCGGACGATGCAGAGGTGGACCTCGACCGTCCGCTGCGTGACGACAAGCCCCTGGATGTAGGCGGGCGGCGACATGATGGAGCCGACTTTCGCTTGCAGTTCGAAGGGGCCGGCGCCGTCGCCCCGGACCTGGACCGTCCGCCCCCAGTTCGTCGCGCCGACGAACGAGACATCCCCCGACAGGACCGACCAGACGACCTGGGCATCGGGGACCTGGGGCGCCTCGACGTCGATGTGGAAGGTGGCGTTCGAGCCCAGGAGGATGCCCGACGGGTTCCACGGGGGTGTCCCGCCTTCCACGGTGATGGGCTCCAGCTGGGCACGGAACATGGTGGCCCGGACGACGTCGCACACGTTGGTGTCGAAGCTCGCCTGGGCGCGGAGGACGCAGGTCGTCTCTCCGTAGCCCCTGATGGTCAAGAATTCGAAGCCCTGGCTCCAGGGGATGGAAACCGACGGCCACTCTGCGCCCGAGTCGATGTCGTAGGCCTTGACGGCGGGCGAATCCATGACGAGGTCAATCGTCCCCGGCAGGCCGTAGACGGGGGAGGCGGCCACCATGGTCAGGACCGGCCAGGAGAGCGGATGCGTATCGGAATCCATCAGGAGGATGCCGGGGTCTTCCTCCTGGTCGTCGGGGGTCCCCCCCACGTCCAGCTGGACATCGACGACCATGAATGCGCCTGCGAGGTCGGCCCCGATGTAGGCCTCCGTCGCAACGCCGGTGCTGGTGTCGTGGACATGGAGGAGGATGGGGCTGCTGCCTGTGGGGACCAGGAGCATCCGCACGATGGGCAGGTTGTTCGTCCCGTAGGTCGAATCGCTGCGGTAGGCGGCGTAGGCGTTTTCGACGGTCACCGTGAAGGTTTCCGGCTTCGTTTCCCGGTCCCGCAGCACGATCCATACGCCCAGGCCGTTGGTCGCCACGATCTCGATGTCCACCGTCGCGTTGCGGCCGATGCTCCAGCCCCAGTCCCAATCGGGGCGGCTGGCGTTTGCCACCGCCACGTCGACCCCGTGCGCGACAAAATGGGTCGACGCGTTGTCTGCCGGGTCCATTCCGAACGTCAAGACTTCCCAGTCCGGCCAGCCGCCGGGAGAGGAAACGGCGTTCGTGGGCGACGTGTGGAACCGGAACAGCTCCTGCCCGTCGCTCAGCCCGTCGCCGTCCGAGTCGGCGTGCGGGGCGGCGGCATAGAAGCGGGCGAAGACCGATGTCGTGACCGTCGAATCCGTGAAGACGCCCGCGCCGTCGACCAGGGGCACGTTGGTCGACAGGACGGTCCAATCGTTCGAGAAGCCGCACAGCGGCGGCGAATCGCTCCAGGTCTCCCAGGTGTTCGTCACGACCAGCAGGTCGTCGTTCGTCACGACCTGCGTCACGGATGCCGGGCTTGCCTCCATCGTGTACGCAAAGACTTCCGCCGCCGAGAATCCCATAAAATTGGTCAGGCTCAGCTGGAAGCCGTCGGACGTCTTCTCCAGGCGGGCGATCCGGGCAGCGGCCGGATCGTTGCCGCCCGGGCCGGAGCGGAGGGACGGCGCGGCCGCCGGATGGGCGCCGGGATCCGGGGCGTCGCATCCCGGCTCCACCCACAGCGTCACCCGGGCGGCGCACGGATCGGCGACGCCGGAAAAGATCGACGCGACGAGCAGGTCTTCGTCGTCGATGAGAAGCGTCTCGCCGGTCGAGGCATCCAGTTCCAGCGAAAATGGCTCCGAATCCGCCAGGCCGAGCCCGGCGGGCGGAACGACCTGGTCGACCGGCTGCGTCCCGGGGGTGATGCGGTCGTAATATGCCCGGACGGCTTCCCCTTCGGTCGCGACGAAAAGGAGCGTGGTATCGTCCGTCGCCCACGCCGCGAGCGAAGCCATTCCGGCGAGCAGCCATGGGAACATGCGTCTCATGGACGAAATCCATAGCACATGCCCCCGGGGCCGTCAAGCCTCGGCCTGGAGCCGCAGGGCGGAACGTTGCAAGCGGAAGCCGTGGCGTGGCTCGCGGCGGCCTCGCCGGTCCGTTCCGGCTCGCGGCGCCTCCATTCCGTGACGGGCCGCTTTTCCACGGAATGGAAAGCGGTTTGGGGGCGTTTTCCAGGGAATGGAAGCGTGTTTTTTGGGGGGTGTCAGCCGACGACGAGGTTGATCATGCGGCCGGGGACGACGATTTCCTTGCGGACGGTCTTGCCTTCGAGGTAGGGGAGGACGGAGGGGCAGGCCTTGGCGGCGGCGAGGGCGTCGGCGGCCGGGGCGTCGGCGGGGAGGGTGACGCGGCCGCGGACCTTGCCGTTGACCTGGACGGGGAGCTCGACCTCCTTCTGCTTGAGGACGTCCTCGTCCCAAGCGGGCCAGGGCTCGTAGGCGAGGGTGCCGGGGTGGCCGAGGCGGCTCCAGAGCTCTTCGGCGATGTGGGGGGCGAAGGGCGCGAGGAGCTGGACGAAGGGGGAGAGGACGGCGCGGGGGCGCGAGGTCCAGGCGACGGCTTCGTTGAGGAAGATCATCATCGCGGAGATGGCGGTGTTGTACTCCATGCGCTCGATGGAGGCGGTGACCTTCTTGATGACGGCGTGGAGGGCGCGGAGCTGGGGCTCGGAGGGGGCGTCGTCGGAGAGCTGCGGGGAGAGGGCGCCGGTCTCGTCGTCGATGACGAGGCGGTAGACGCGGTTGAGGAAGCGGGAGACGCCTTCGACGCCCTTGGTGCTCCAGGGCTTGACCTGGGTGAGGGGGCCCATGAACATTTCGTAGAGGCGGAGGGCGTCGGCGCCGTGCTCGCGGACGATGTCGTCGGGGTTGATGACGTTGCCGCGGCTCTTGCTCATCTTTTCGGCCTTGGCGCGGACGGCGATTTCGGGGTGGGCCTTCCAGACCATGCGGTCGCCGCGCTTTTCGACGTCGGCCTCGGGGAGCTTCTGCTCCTTCCAGGCGCCTTCGCGGGCCTGCCAGGCGTCGGAGAGGTAGGAGACGGGGGCGTCGGTGTCGGGGTCGCGGAAGAGGGTGTACTCGAGTTCGCCGAGGATCATGCCCTGGTTGACGAGCTTGTGGAAGGGCTCGGGGGTGGAGACGACGCCGAGGTCGAAGAGGACCTTGTGCCAGAAGCGGGCGTAGAGGAGGTGGAGGACGGCGTGCTCGGCGCCGCCGACGTAGAGGTCGACGGGCATCCAGTACTTTTCGAGGTCGGGGTCGACGAGGGCGCCGTTGTTGCGGGGGTCGATGTAGCGGAGGTAGTACCAGCAGCTGCCGGCCCACTGGGGCATGGTGTTGGTTTCGCGGACGGCGGGGCCGCCGCAGACGGGGCAGGCGGTGTTCATCCAGCCGCCGGCGCGTGCGAGCGGGGGCTGGCCGTCGGGGGTGGGGCGGTAGTCCTCCATGGCGGGGAGGCGGACGGGGAGGTCGGACTCGGGGACGGGGACGACGCCGCACTTTTCGCAGTGGACGAGGGGGAAGGGCTCGCCCCAGTAGCGCTGGCGGCTGAAGAGCCAGTCGCGGAGCTTGTAGTTGACCTTGCGGGCGCCCTTGCCCTTCTTTTCGAGCCACTCGGTGATGGCGCGCTTGCTGTCGGCGACGGCGAGGCCGTCGAGGGAGATTTCGTCGTTGGCGGAGTTGACGAGGGGGCCGTCGCCGGTCCAGGCGCTTTCGGAGATGTCGCCGCCTGCGACGACGCGCTTGATGGGGAGGCCGAACTTCTTGGCGAAGGCGTAGTCGCGGTCGTCGTGGGCGGGGACGGCCATGATGGCGCCGGTGCCGTAGCCCCAGAGGACGTAGTCGGCGACCCAGACGGGGATCTTTTCGCCGTTGACGGGGTTGACGGCGTAGGCGCCGGTGAAGACGCCGGTCTTGTCCTTGGCGAGCTCGGTGCGCTCGAGGTCGCTCTTGCGGGCGGCGGCGGCGCGGTAGGCGGCGACGGCGTCGCGCTGGGCGTCGGCGACGATCTTCTCGACGAGGGGATGCTCGGGGGCGAGGACCATGTAGGTGGCGCCGAAGAGGGTGTCGGGGCGGGTGGTGAAGACGCGGACGGTCTCGTCGCCGATGGCGAAGTCGACTTCGGCGCCTTCGCTGCGGCCGATCCAGTTGCGCTGCATTTCCTTGATGCTCTCGGGCCAGTCGAGGGCATCGAGGTCGGCGAGGAGGCGTTCGGCGTAGGCGGTGATCTTGAGGACCCACTGGCGCATGGAGCGGCGCTCGACGGTGAAGCCCTTGGCGCGCCACTCCTCGACTTCCTCGTTGGCGAGGACGGCGCACATGTCGGGGCTCCAGTTGACGGGGAGCTCGCATTCGTAGGCGAGGCCGCGCTTGAAGAGCTGGAGGAAGATCCACTGGGTCCAGCGGACGTAGTCCTCGTCGGTGGTGGCGACTTCGCGGTCCCAGTCGTAGGAGAAGCCGAGCATCTTGAGCTGGCGGCGGAAGTTGTCGATGTTCTTGTGGGTGAAGGTGCGGGGGTGGCCGCCGGTCTTGATGGCGAACTGCTCGGCGGGCAGGCCGAAGGCGTCCCAGCCCATGGGGTGGAGGACCTCGACGCCCTTGGCGCGGGCGTAGCGGGCCTGGATGTCGGTGGCGGTGTAGCCTTCGGGGTGGCCGACGTGGAGGCCCTGGCCGCTGGGATAGGGGAACATGTCGAGGATGTAGCGCTTGGGCTTGCCGGGGGTCGGCCGCGCGGGGGTGGCGAACGTCTTGTGCTCGTCCCAGTATTTCTGCCATTTCGCTTCGATTTCGCTGTGCGGATATGCCATGGGGAACCTCTTTGGTCGTGAAACGCGGGAATACTACGCCCCGCAGGCGCGCGGGGCAAACGAAAAGGGACGGGG
>JAZQOP010000088.1:0-2898 GCA_045627965.1 Kiritimatiellia bacterium
CCCTCAACCACCATTTTGCGCACGCGCACGCAAATCGCTCCCGCCCCCCGCGGAGGGCGCCCGGGTGTAAAACGCTTGATTCCCAAGGCCGGATTCCCTCGCGGCAACGACATGGGCCGCGCCATTCGTCCACCCAGCCCCAACGTCCCCCCATGAATAAGGAAATCTTTGTGTGGTAAATAGAATTTTGGTATTGTTTTTTGCAAAAATCACGCTACAATCCAACTCGCATGACACCTCCGAAGCCATCCCCCACTTCCGCCTCGGCCTCCGCCCCGCGCCAACGGACCCGCTGGACCGTCGCCCCGCCCGCCGTGCCGTCCGACTTCTCCGCCGAGGACGTCCGCGTCGCCTCCGTCTCCCATGTCGTCAACGGCACCGCCGAATGCTTCATGGACCGCCAGGTCTCCCCGTTCATCAGCTTTTGCTGGATTGCCGCCGGGCGCGTGCGCATCCACGACGGCGAGGACCTCGACCTCGACCTGCGGGCGGGGGACTTCTGCGTCCTCTTCCCCAACAAGTTCCTGACCGTCGACCTGCTGGGCGTGCGCAACGACGTCCACGTCCTCTCCCTCGATGGGCCATGCGCCGTCGACTACGGCCTTTCCCTTGGCTTCCGCGACCAGATGCGCACCCGCGACACATGTCCCGTCCACGGCCTCCAGTCCATCGCCCTCCTGCTGGCGCCCCGGCCGGACGACGACACGCGCCAGGCCCTCTTTTCCGACGTCCAGCGCCTGCTGGCCAGCGTGATGGCCCGCATCCGCGCCGACGCCCCCGACAAGCTCCTCCACGACGCCCGCGTCCTCGTCCAGCAGAACCTTGGCGACAAGGATTTCGACACCTCCGCCCTCTGCAAGGCCCTGGGCATCAGCCACACGACGCTTTCGAACGCCTTCCGGCAGGCCGGCCTCCCCACCCCCGTCGCCTATCTCGTCCGGCAGCGCATGCGCCGCGCCCGCTACCTGCTCCGCAACGGCAGCGCCCCCGTCGGCCTCGTCGGCGCCCTCTGCGGCTATCCCGACTCGGCCTACTTCGGCGCCGCCTTCAAGCGCGCGACCGGCTTCACCCCCCGCCAATACCGCCTCTTCCCCCAGTCCCTCATCGCCCGCACCGATCCCTAGCCCCGCGGCGCCGGCGCAAAAAAGGCGCGGCCGCCCTTCCGGGCCGCCGCGCCGTCCGTCTCGCCGGGGTCCTAGCCCAGGGAGATCGCCTCGCAGGGGCAAGCCCCCGTGCAAGCGCCGCACTCGATGCAGATGGACGCATCGACTTCCGCCTTGCCGTCGACCATCTTGATGGCCTCGACCGGGCATTCGCCCTTGCAGGTTTCACATCCGGAGCACTTCTCTTTATCCACGACAGCGGCCATGGGTCACCTCTCTTGTTCGTTTTCTTTCCAAATCCTTTTTCTCGCCCCGCCACCCGGCGGGAACGGCGCGAATCCTACCACCCCGCCCCCCCCGACGCAAGCAAACGTTCCCGCCAAACTTTTTCCGCCGCCACCCCTTTCTTCCTTGCCCACGCGCACGTTCCCCTGTAGTATCCCGCCCGTCCACGATTTGACAATCGCCCCCGAAAGGAGCCATCCCATGAAGAAACTGATTACCGCACTCGCCGCACTGGCCCTTGCCGCCGCCTTCTCCGCGGCCCCCGCCCGTGCCGAAACCCTCTTCGACCGCGCCCCCTGGTTCGCCACGCTCGGCGGCTCCTTCTACGACGTCGAAGGCGACACCGAAGTCAAGCCCGGCTTCGGCTTCTTCGGCGCCCTCGGCTACTCCCTCAACTCCTGGTGGGACCTCGAAGGCAACGTCCACTTCATGCCCTCCCTCGACCCCCGCGATTCCGACAAGCTGAACATCGACAAGAAGCCCCTCGACGACTCCACCACCGCCCTGCGCCTCGGCTTCGACGTCCTCCTCCACCTCCGCTCCTACGCCGACCGCCGCATCGACCCCTTCCTGAAGATCGGCCCCTCCCTCACCATCTACGGCGACGACGTCACCGGCGGCAAGACCCAGTTCGCGGGCTTTGCCGGCGCCGGCCTCTTCTACCACTTCAACGACGCCTGGGCCCTCCGCCTTGACGGCTCCGTCGGCCTCCAGGGCAGCAACGGCGACTTTGTCGGCCTGGTCGACCTCGGCCTCTCCTACCGCTTCAACACCGTCAAGACCGTCGCCCCCGCCTACGCCCTCGACGTCGGCCCCGGCGACATCGACTCCGACCGCGACGGCCTCTACGACCGCGACGAGGCCCTCCTCGGCACCGACCCCTACAACCCCGACACCGACGGCGACGGCCTCTCCGACGGCGACGAGCACCTCCGCTACGGCACCGACCCCCTCAACCCCGACACCGACAACGACGGCCTCAAGGACGGCGCCGAAATCCTCACCTACGGCACCGATCCCCTCAACCCCGACACCGACGGCGGCGGCGTCTCCGACGGCCACGAGGTCATGGAGGACGACACCGACCCGCTCAACGCCGACGACGACATCCAGAAGTTCACCCTCCTCATCGAGTTCGACTACGACAAGGACTTCATCCGCCCCGTCTACTACCCCGACTTCGAGCCCGTCCTCCAGGTCCTCCGCCGCGACCCGTCCGTCACCGTCCGCGTCGAAGGCCACTGCGACAAGTATCCCACCTCCAAGCGCTCCTACAACCAGAAGCTCTCCGAGCGTCGCGCCCGCGCCGTCGCCGACTACCTGATCCAGAACTCCGGCATCGACGCCTCCCGCGTCACCGCCGTCGGCTACGGCTTCGACCGCCCCGTCGCCCCCAACGACACCGACGCCAACCGCCAGAAGAACCGCCGCACCGACATCTACATCCAGAAGGCCCAGTAGCGCCTTCGACGGCTCCGGCCCACGACGCCCCCGCCCAACCCGCGGGGGC
>JAZQOP010000089.1:0-3604 GCA_045627965.1 Kiritimatiellia bacterium
TTCGCGCTCGCACCGGTCCCCTTCGCGGCGCAGTTCCGCACGACGGCGCCGACGAGCGTTTTTCCGGTGCTTCTTGCGCCCGGGGATCGGCGGCGGCGGCATTTTCCTGGCTCGTTGCATAATGGACTCCCTTTTTCTTGCTAAAACGTTCGTTCTTGGACAAGGATGCCCTCCCGGCGCCCGTTTGTCAAGCCCCGATCCAGCGCGTGATTTCATGGAAAAATCCTTAGGGATTCTCCATAATCTCACAACCAAAACGGCGGAAGAGAGGACTGGCGCCGTCGATGGGCCAAGGGGCCAAGAAGAAGCGTCCAAGACAAGATGTCCGGCCAGGCAGTCCAGATCCGCTGGACATCCAGTCCCGTCACGGGCGACTCCCCCCCGCTGCCACCGCCTTTCTCCCTCATCCCCCCTGCCGCCATGGGCCTCACCTGCGTCGCCCCCCCGCCCAAGAGGGCCGGACCGAAAATGCACCCGGCGCAAGTTTTCTGTTCGCACTCCAACGCGCGTGCGCGTATAGTCACGCCCGTGCGCGAAACCGGCGCCCTCCATCGGCGGGCCCGCGTCGCGCAGAAAGGTCCGGAACCCATGGCTCTATTTGTCCAAAAATACGGCGGGTCGTCCGTCGCCGATGCCGAATGCATGCGGCGCGTGGCGGCACGCATCAAGCAAACCTGCGGCAAAAGCAATCGCGTCGTCGCCGTCGTCTCGGCAATGGGCGACACGACCGACGACCTCATCGCCCTCGCCCGCTCCGTCAACACCGACCCCGACGAGCGCGAAATGGACTCCCTGCTCGCCACCGGCGAAATGGCCTCCTCCGCCATCCTGACGATGGCCCTGCACGCCATCGGCGTCGACGCCATCTCGATGACCGGCCGCCAGGCGGGCATCCGCGTCGACAACACGCACCTCAAGGCCAAGATCGAAACCATCGACCCCTCGCGCATCCTCCAGCACCTCGACCAGGGCAAGGTCGTCGTCGTCGCCGGCTTCCAGGGCATGAACGCCGCCAACGACGTCGCAACCCTCGGCCGCGGCGGCTCCGACACCACGGCCGTCGCCCTCGCCGCCGCCCTGCACGCCGACCGCTGCCAGATCCTGAAGGACGTCGACGGCATCTTCACCGCCAACCCTCGCATCGCCCCCAAGGCCCGCAAGCTCGACGAGATCACCTATGACGAAATGCTCGAGCTCGCGGCCTGCGGCGCCGAGGTCCTCCAGTCGCGCGCCGTCGAATTCGCCAAGAAATACAATGTCGTGCTGGAAGTCATGTCCAGCTTTGAAGTCAAACCCGGGACCCTCGTCCGTGAGGAGGTATCACACATGGAAAACGTCATCATCCGCGGCATCGCTGCCGACAAGAACCAGGCCAAGGCCACCCTCCGCGCCGTCCGCGACACCCCCGGAGTCGCCGCCACCATCTTCAAGGCCCTTTCCGCCGCCAACATCAACGTCGACATGATCGTCCAGAACGTCGCCGAGGACCGCGCGACCGACCTCTCCTTCACCGTCGCAAAGGACGACATCGCCAAGACGCGCCGCCTCCTCGAGCCCATGGCCAAGAAGCTCAAGGCCGCCGGCCTCCACTTCGACGAGGACATCGCCAAGGTCTCCATCGTCGGCGTCGGCATGAAGTCGCACTCCGGCGTCGCCTACAAGATGTTCGACGCCCTCGCGGCCAACGGCGTCAACATCGACATGATCTCCACCTCCGAAATCAAGATCTCCGTCGTCATCCGCGCCAAGGACGCCGACAAGGCCGTCCGCGTCCTGCACGACGCCTTCAAGCTGCACATCGTCCCGGCGGCCTCGCGCCCCAAGAAGCGCCCCTCCGCCGCACGAAAGCCCGCCACCAAGTAGCCGCCGCGGCGCCGCCGCCCCCGCCGAGGAGACACGCCCATGAAGTTCACCGAGATCGACTGGAAAAGCTGGAAGCCCGTCGAAACGGCGACGCTCATGTTCGTCCGAATGGACGGCATGGTCCTGCTCATCCGCAAGCTCAAAGGCATGGGCAAAGGCCTCATCAACGGCCCCGGCGGACGCGTCGATGCCGGCGAACGGCCCGCCGAGGGCGTCGTCCGCGAAACCCAGGAAGAGCTGAAGATCACGCCCGTGGACGTCAAGGAGGCGGGCGTCCTGCACTTCCAGTTCACCTCCGGCTACTCCCTGCGCTGCCACGTCTTCACCGCCTCCGGCTACGACGGCACCCCCTCCCAGACCCCCGAGGCCATCCCCCTCTGGGTCGACGAGCGCGAAATGCCCTACTCGCAAATGTGGGCCGACGACCGCATCTGGTATCCTCTCATCCTCCAGGGCCGCTACTTCGTCGGCCGCTTCCTCTTCGACTCCGGGAACCTCGTCGGCTGCGAACTCGACATCGAGGGCGTCCGCCCCCTCGAAGGCCGCGACCCCGACGACCCCTACCTCACCGTCCCCGACACCGCCGAAGCCACCCCCGACAACTACGAAGGAGACGCCCCGTGACCGACTGGTTCGCCTCCCTCTCCGCCTCCTGGAACTGGATCGACTACGCCTTCTCCGCCGTCGTCCTCTTCGGCCTGGTCACCGGCATCCTTCGCGGTCTCTCGCACGAGCTGGCCGTCCTGCTCTCCTACGTCTTCGCCCTCCTCGCCACACGCCTGGCCTACGCCCCCCTCGCCGACTTCCTCGCACGCTCCCTCGACTGGCCCCAGGACATGCTCAACCTCCTGGCCGTCCTCCTGGCCCTCGGCACCGCCATCCTCGTCCTTTGGGGCGTACGCCTCGCCCTCGGCGCCATCATGTCCTTCGCCTTCAAGGGCTGGTTCGAGCGCGTCGGCGGCGGCCTGGCCGGCGCCTTCCGCTGGGGCGTCCTGGCCCTCCTGCTCCTCCACGTCCTCTCCCTCCTCCCCTGGTCCGCACTCCAGCGCACCATCCTCTACGATTCCGCCGTCGGCCGCACCCTGATCCCCTGCGCCGAGGAAAAATACAACCAGATCGCACGCGACGCCTACCTCCCCTCCATCGACAACCCCACCGGCGTCCGCCTCGATCCCAACGCCGTCTACATGCCACCCGTCCTGGACGAATAGTCCCCTCATGGCCGGCTTCTCCCCCATCGACCGCGAGCTCTTCAAGGAGCAGGTCCGTTCCGCGACCGACCTCGCGCGCCTTGTCGCCGAGTCCGGCGTCGCTCTCAAGCCCGCCGGCTCCGGCCGCATGAAGGCCTGCTGCCCCTTCCACCACGAAAAAACCCCCTCCTTCACCGTCAACGGCGATGTCTACCACTGCTTCGGATGCGGCGAGCACGGCGACTGCTTCTCCTTCCTGATGAAACGCGACGGCCTCACCTTCCCCGAAGCCATCGAAGCCCTCGCCGCCCGCGCCGGCATCCAGGTCCCCGAAGCCTTCTCCAGGTCCTCCCCCTCCTCCGGCACCCCCCGCGACACGCGCGAACGCCTCCTCGCCGCCAACGACTTCGCCCGCCTCGCCTACCACCGCCACCTCCGCGACGACCCCTCCCCAGCCGCCAACGCCGCCCGCGCCTACCTCGAAAAGCGCGCCCTCTCCCCCACCGCCTGCGCCGACTGGGGCATCGGCTTCGCCCCCGACAAGTGGGATT
>JAZQOP010000090.1:0-5582 GCA_045627965.1 Kiritimatiellia bacterium
GGGACGCGGGGCGAAGGCTCGAACGTCAGGATGCGCGGCAGGGCGTCCGGGGCGGCGGGGGGGGCGGCGACGAGCGGGGCGAGCATCTTGAAATCGACCGACCCCTTCGTCCCGGGGCCCGGGGGCTGGTGGTCGTCGCCCGGGGGACAGACATCGTGGATGTGGAAGCCGTCGACATAGGGGAGCCAGCGCTGGAGCCAGCGGTAGGAATTGATGAGGCCGAGATTGTCGCGTATCTGGCCATGGCCGATGTCCCACCACAGGCGCAGGCCGCTGCCCGCGAAACGCCGGGCGAGGCGCTCGCCCTCGATCTCCGACGGGAGCGACTCCCAGGTGGGGAGGATTTCCAGGGCGAGATGGACGCCCGTCTCGGCGAGGACGGGGAGGATGGCCTCGATCGAGCGGGACAGGTCGTCCATCTGGCGCTGGGCGCGCTTGTCGCGGGCGACCTGGGCGCGGAGCTTCAGGCTCTCGTATTCCTCCGTGAACTGGCGGCCCAGCTGGACCATGCGGATGAGCTCGTAGGTAAAGCGCGGCATGTCGAGGTTGCCCGCATGGCAGACGACCGTGCGGGCGCCGATCTCCGCGGCGAAGCGGAGCGTCCGCGAGGTATGCTTCACGGCGAGCTCCCGCTCCTCGCGCGAAGGGGCGCCCATGGTATAGATTTCCGGGCTGGGGCGCACCGCGCCGACCGGGACCGGGCAGAAATTGTGGACCGAATCGCACTTCACGGCGCCCGAGGCGATGGCCGCCTGGACGCCCGGGATCAGCTCCGTGCGCAAATCGTAGCCGATCTCGATGCGGGAGAAGCCCAGGGCGAGGACCTCCTCCACCAGGGCCTCCCCCGAGACATGGCGGCCGGCGTTCCAGCGCGTCGAAAGGGCAAAACGGGCCAAGTCGGACGGCGAGGCGGGCATCGCTAGAAGACCTTGAACTTCGGGAGGTCCTGCAGATCGATCATGCCGAGGACGCGGCCGTCGGCGTCGAGGACCATCAAATCGTCGAAATGGTGCTCCTGGAAGAGCTTCAGGGCGTCGGCGGCGAGGCGGCCCGAGCGGATCGACGTCGGATGCGCCGTCATGAACTCGCAGACCGGGCCGTCGAGGAAGTCGCGGCGGCCCGAGACGAGGCAGCGGCGGAGGTCGCCATCCGTCAGGAGGCCCGCGGCCGAGGGATCGTCCGGCGCCGCGACGACCGCGACGGCGCCGGCCTGGGCCTTCGTCATGGCGATGAGGGCGTCGCGGACGCTGGCGTCGCGCGGGACCATCGCCAGGCGGTCGCCCGTGCGCATGATGTCGTCGACCTTCAGCAGCAGCGAGCGGCCGATGGCGCCGCCCGGATGGAACGAGGCATACTGCTCGCGGCCGAGGCCGCGAGCATGGAGGAGGGCGATGCACAATGCGTCGCCGATCGCCAGCGCGACCGTCGTCGAGGCCGTCGGGACCATGTTGAAAGGGCAGGCCTCGCGCTCGACCGAGGCATCCAGGACGATATCCGAATAGTTCGCCAGCGTCGAATCCGGCTTGCCGGTGATGGCGATGACCTTCACGCCCGTGCGGCGGACGATCGGGAGGAGGCCGACCAGCTCGTCCGACTCCCCCGAATAGGACAGCGCGAGGACCGCATCCGAGGCCTGGAGCATGCCGAGGTCGCCATGCATCGCCTCCGACGGGTGGAGCATCATGGCGGGGGCGCCCGTCGACGTCAGCGTCGCGGCGATCTTCTGGCCGATATGGTAGGACTTGCCGATGCCCGTCACGACGATCTTGCCCGAGCGCGCCAAGGCCTCCTGGAGGACGGCGACCGCCTCGCCGATGCGGCCGTCGAGCAACGAGCGCGTCCTCTGCAGCGCGGCAATTTCGATATCCAGGACCTGCCCGGCGTAATCCAACGATGTCCGATTTCCATTCATAACGCCGCGACTCTACCACCCCGCGCCCCGTCCTGCAAAGACAAACCGCCGCGGCCACGGCGGCGCCGAGAGGCAAAAAAACGGCGCGCCGGGGACCGGCGCGCCGCGCGAAGCACCCGGGGGGGGCGCTACTTCAGGGCCTGGGCCAGGGCGTCGTAGGCCTTCTGGAACGGGCCCATCGGCGCGCTGACGATGCCAGCGCCGACCTGGCCGATGCCCGGCTTCTTGTGCGCCACGCCCGTATCGATGACCGGGACCATGTTCTTCTCGACGACCTTGCGGACGTCGATGCCCGTCGGCGTGCCGCGGAAATCGAGGGCGGGGATCTGGTACATCCGCGACTCGTCATCCGTGATCTCGTACATCGAGAGCGAATAGCGCAGCGCATCCGCCGCCGTGCCGCCGACGAACTGGACGATCGCCGGGGCCGCCGCGATGGCGAAGCCGCCGAGGCCGCCGGTCTCCGTGATGGCGCTGTCGCCGATGTCCGGATTCGCATCCTCCTTCGTGAAACCGGCGAAATAGAGCGCATCCGGGACCTCGGCCGGGGCGGTGAACCAGGCGCGGCCCGTGCCGGCCAGGCGGATGCCGAAATCCGTCCCGTTGCGGCACATCGTCACGAGCACCGACGAATCCTTCACGCCGATCGCGGCATCGAGGCAGGCCTTGCAGGCCGGCATCGAAAGGTTCAGGAAGAAGTGGTCGTTGCCGTTGATGAAGTTCAGGACATCGGCGGCATCCTTGCGATTCTCGCACGTCTGGACGACGAACGGGGCGATGGCGCGATAGAACAGCGAAGTGCCGGCGCGGTTGCGGTTATGGACCTCGTCGCCCATGTGGAGGGCCTGGGCGATCATGTTCTTCAGGTCGATCGGGCCCGAGGCCTCGACGGCGGCCTTGAGGACCGGGTAGAGCGTCTGCTCCATCCACTTCAGGCGGGCGGTGACATCGTCGCCATAGGCGCCGTAGCGCAGGACCTTGCCGAGGCCCTCGTTCAACGTGCAGAACGCGAGGTTGCCATACTTCTCGTTGCGGATGACCATGACGGGCATCGACGGCGTGACGATGCCGGCCATCGGGCCCACGCAGCCATGCTCGTGGCAGGGCGAATACTTGATCTTGCCGCTGGCGGCCAGCTTCTCCGCCTCCTCCGGCGTCTTCGCCCGGCCCTCGTACATCAGGCCGCCGATGATGCCGCCGCGCATCGGGCCGCACATGCGGTCCCAGGTGATCGGCGGGCCCGAATGCAGGATCGTATCCTTCGTCATGCCCGGGACGATGTTCAGGGCGATATCCAGCCCGACCAGCTTCGGCATGCCGCCCTGGATGATGTCGAGGGCCTTCCTGTTGGCCTTCTCGATGCGGGCCGCGCGCTTGGCGAGGATCTTCTCGCTCTCGGGGGCGACCTCCACCGGCGGGCGCCAGTCGACCTGGACGGCCGGCGGGGCGAACGCCTCGCAGGTTTCCTTGAACGACTCGATGCCGACATTGACGACGCGGAGAGGGGACTTGAAGAGATCGTTGAGGCTCATGATGGAACTCCTTGTTCTTCGATGGTTAGCGCTTCGAACGGACGATTTCGGCGGCGATGCATCCCGCCAGGCGGCAAGCGGCGGCATTGGTGAACTCCACCAGCGCGCCCGCCTTGCGCAGGGCCTCGGCGATGGCGAGGCGCGGCTGCGGATCGGCGTCCGTGCCCGTGATGCCGACGACGACGGGGACCTTCTTCGAGATCTTCCTGACGATCGGCACCCACTCCGCGGCCGGGTCGAGATTCGAGCCATGGCCCAGGACGAGGTCCAGCAGGAGGACCGCCGTCTCCGGGTCGTCGGCCACCTCGGCCATCATCTTGTTGCGGAGCGTGAAATCGATCATCGGATGCGCGCGGCCGCGGGTGAACTCGTCCTCGCCGAGGTCGATGACGCAATGGCGCTCCGGCTTCCAGGAGTTCTTCAGGGCCTTCGACTCGCCGAGCGGGGCATTCGAATACAGCGAGCGGAGGATCGGCGAGAGGATGACCTGCGACTCCGCGCAGAACGTCCCGCCCGAGAAGAGCCCCCGCAGATAGCGGCCCTTGGCGCCCTTGCGGCGTGCGACGACCTTCTTGGCCAGCTCGGCCAGGGCGGCGTCGCGCTCCGCGAGCGAACGCGCGACCGCGGCGACATCCTCGCCCTTGGCCAGGGCGACCGCCTGCAGCGCCGCATGCTCCAGCGTCGCCGGCACGGCGCCCTCGCCCAGGAGGACCATCACGACCGGCTTCCGGATCTTCTTGATCTTCGCATGGATCTTCGCCATCACCCCCGGCTGCGGCGGCTTGGCGACCAGGAGGATCACCGCCGTCTCCGGATCCGCCGCCAGCGCATCCAGCGCATCCAGGAACGTGATGCCGCCGATGGCATCCTTCACATCGCGGCCGCCCGTGCCGATCGCCTGCGAAATGCCGCAGCCCGCATTGGCGACCACGCACGTGACCTCCTGCGTCCCCGTCCCCGAGGCGCCCACCACGCCGATCGAGCCCTTCGGCACCACGTTCGCGAACGCCAGGGGCACGCCGTTGATGATGCTCGTCCCGCAGTCCGGGCCCATCACGACCAGGCCCTTCCTGTGGGCGGCCTTCTTCAGCTCCAGCTCATCCTCGAGGCTCACGTTGTCCGAGAACAGCATCACGTTCAGCCCCGCCTCCAGCGCCTTGCGCGCCTCGCGCGCCGCATAGCGGCCGGCGACCGAGATGATGCACATGTTCGCGCCCTCCAGCTGGGCGACGGCCCCCGCGACATCCCGCGGCGCCGGGGCGGCGGCCGCGCCGGCCGCGGCCGGCTTCTTCTTCTTCGACAGCAGCTCGTCCGCCTTCGCGAACGCCGCATTCGCCGCCGCCTCGTCCTTCGCCTTGATGGCGATGCACAAATCCTGGTCCGAGCACTTCTTGAACTCCGGCAGCAGCAACCCCGACATGTCGAGAATCGACTTGTTGGCATCCGTCGCCATCACCACCGACGCCTCCACCACGCCCGCGACCCCCGACAACTCGCGACCGACCCGCATCAGCGTGACCGAATCGAAATAGAACCCTTGCTTGATCCGACCTGAAATATGCATAACACCTCGTTGGTTGACCATGAAACGAACACGCGAACGCACCCGATGGCGCGCCGTGCGTCCTCCCCTTCTAGACCCTTTCCCTTCGATTTTCCAGCAAAAACGGCGGGGGCTGCGAAAACGTTTTGGCAAAAAAAGGTTGACAGGGCCGGCCCGGCAGGCTACTATGCGGTGCGTATTACCCACACCGAAGTAGCAACAATGACGCCCCCCAACCCACGGAGACACACCCCATGATCGACGGCTGGATCACGCAGCTACGCAAAGGCGTCGTCGAATACGGCGTCCTGCTCGTCCTGTCGCGCGGCGAATCCTACGGCTACGAGCTCGTGCAGGCCCTCAAGGACGAGCCCCGCCTGGCGGCCGGCGAGAGCACCATCTACCCCATCCTGGCGCGCCTCCGCGACGACGGCTGCCTCCGGTGCCGCGAAGTCAAAGGCGCAGGCGGCCCCCCCCGCCGCTACTTCGCCCTCACCGACAAAGGGTGCCTCCGGCTCGCCGAAATGGACGCCTACTGGCCCGCCCTCACCGCCGGCCTCCAGCGCCTCCGGTCCCGCCGCGGCGACGGCGGCGA
>JAZQOP010000091.1:0-6671 GCA_045627965.1 Kiritimatiellia bacterium
CCTCCCCCGTCCGCTGGCCCCCCGTCCCCGGCGAGCACGTCCTCGTCGTCGTCCATCCCGACGGAAGTCGGAGGCCAAGCGGTCTTAGGAAGACAACAGGTCAATCCAACTCCTTGGCTCACAGAACGACATGGCTACGACCCGACTTCCTCCCCCGTCCGCTGGCCCCCCGTCCCCGGCGAGCACGTCCTCGTCGTCGTCCATCCCGACGGACCTTCCGCATCCGCCTCCTTCACCGTCCTCCCCCCGCCCTAGAAAATGTTTGACGCATCAAACAATGTTTGATGCGTCTAACTTTTCGGCCTTCCCTCCGATTTTTCGCCCTTCGAGGAATATGGCGGCCCGTTGGAATCGGACGGAAGGACCGCAACCTCCTTGCAATGCCTCGGGCAAACGCCTCTCGCGAAGCCCGAGGACGGATTGTCGCTGGAATTTTGTGAATGGCGGCATTCGGCAGGGCCCGCTCTCCGAACGAGCCGCCTTCAACCCCGATTGCGGACGTGCAGGGGCTCGTGGGCCCCCCCGTCCGTTTTGGCCTGTCCCATTCATAGACACACAATTTTTCAGTTTTCGCCTTATTTTTCGCCATTTTTCGCCTTAAAATTATCACATTTGTACAAACGTGATAAAATTTGAGCTCAAAATCGCCAAATTCTCCCGTGTTTTGCCACTATTTTGCCCTCCGGAAGTGGCGCAAGACCCCCGAATGCTCGCCCAAAGGCCGCCATCCGCCTGCCATGCGGCTTTTCTGCCCGTCGCGGGCCGCTCGGAGATCGGCCCCTACCGGATTCGCCTTGTCGGGGGGATGATTCGGATTTTCATGCGTTCCCTCGCATGATTTCCGAACCCAAGCCCGGTCGACGGCTTTTCCATCCGCTCCCGTTGCGGATTCGCAAGATCGCCGATTTTTCACCACCTCAAAGCCCCATTCGGCGGGGCCCGATCTCCGAGCGGGCCGCCTTCGACCCCGATGCGGCCACGCAAGACCCCCGAATGCTCGCCCAAAGGCCGCCATTTCGCCTTCCATGCGGCTTTTCTGCCCGTCGCGGGCCGCTCACGACGCACAGGTCCAGGCCATCTCTTCAGCCACCATGAATCGCGAAGAGCCGATTTTTTCGCCCCTTTTGGGGCGCAGGGGCCGCCCCCCGCCCTTCCCCCCGCCCGCCCCGCCGTCACTTCGCCGGGGCCGGCGGCCGCTTGCGCCCGAACTTCGCCATCACCAGCTGCAGGTCGCGCCAGCAGTCGCCCTTCCGCCGCGGGTCGCGCAGCAGGAACGCCGGATGGAACGTCACCATCACGGGAATCCCCTGGAAGTCGCTCCACTGCCCCCGGATGTCCCCCAGCCGCCCGTCGAACCCGAGCAACCCCCGCGCCGCCGTCAGCCCGAGGCAGACGATCGACTGCGGACGGATCAGCGCGATCTGACGCAGCAAAAACGGCATGCACCAGGCCATCTCGGCGGGCGTCGGCGTCCGGTTCCCCGGCGGCCGGCACTTCACGATGTTCCCGATGTAGACCTCCTCGCGCGCGTAGCCCATCGCCCGGATCATGTCCGTCAGCAGACGCCCCGACCGCCCGACGAACGGGCGCCCCTGCTCGTCCTCGTCCGCGCCGGGGCCTTCGCCGATGAACATCACCTCGGGGCGGTCGCCGTTCCCCTCGCCCGGCACCGCATGCTGACGCCCCTCGCAAAGGCCGCACGCGTCGCACGCCCGCACCTCCGCAGCAATCGTCTCCAGCGTCGTGCCCGGCGCATTTTCCGCCGACAGCCGCCGCCGCGGCGCCGCCACCTCCGACGACGACGACGCCGGCGCCTCCGCCGCCTTCGCGGGCGCCGCCGGGGCCGGGGTCCCTTCGGCCGCCCGGGCCGACCGGCGCTTCTTCGGCACGGCGCGCCCCCTGGGGACCCGGACCACCCCCTCCTCCTTCAGGAATGCCGCGTAGTCCCGCAGCAGCCCGCGCACGCTCTCGTCCTTGCCCGCCATGGCCGCGCCTCCTGCCCTACGGCGCGTATTTCGCTTCGAGCCGCCCCGCCGCCGGCCCGGCGCCCAGCAGCTCCGACACGCGCCCCAGCAGCCCCCCCGCGTTCCAGCGCACGCCCAGCAGCTCGTCCATCAGCGTCTTCTCCTCCTCGTAGCGCACCACCCGCACCGACGGCGCATCCAGCAGCTTCGCCAGCGCGGCCAGCGCATCCTCGCGATACCCGACCTGGTCGACCAGCCTGTGCTCCAGCGCCGCCGACGCCCCCATCACGCGCCCGTCGCAGACCGCCCGCAGCTTGCCCTTCGACACGTGCCGGTGCTTCGCCACCAGCCCCAGGAACCGCTCATACATCGCGTCGACCTCCGCCTGCAGCAGCGCCGCCTGCTCCGGGTTCACGGGCTTCAGCGGATTCATCGCGTCCTTGTTCGCCCCCGACGTCAGCGTCACGTCCTCCACCCCGAGCTTCTGCGCCAGCCCGTAGGCGTTCACCCCGTTCAGCAGCACGCCCACCGATCCCACCAGCGCCGTCGGCTGCGCCACGATCCTGTCCGCCCCCAGGATCGCGTAATACGCCCCGGACGCCGCCATGTCGTGCACCAGCGCCACCACCGCGCGCCCTTCCTGCGCTTCCTTGAACCGGCAAATCTCGTGGTAGAGCTCGTCGGAGCACGTCACCCCGCCCCCGGGGCTGTCCACCTCGACCAGCAGCCCTTCGACCTCCTCGTCCTGCGTCGCGCACCGGATCTGCCGAAGCCATTTCTCCACCCGGTCCGTCGCCCCGCCCTCCAGCAGCCCACCGGACGCCTCCCGCGTAATCGTCGCGTTCAAGTCGATCCGCACCACCTTCGGCCCCTCCGTCCCGAACGACCCCTTCTCCTGCAGCGCTGGACATTCGTCCTCCGCGCCGCACCACGCGGCCTTCCCGTCCAGCACGGCCACCGCCGCGCAGTTCAGCCCCAGGCTCGCCAGGAAAATCCCGCCCAGGACGATCCACAGCACGACGAACGGCCATACCCGCAACCCTTTGCTCTTCTTCATCTTCTCTTCTTCTCCCGTGTCCACGAACCCTACCACATCCCCCCCGCCCGCGCAACCTCCCCGCTCCCCGTCCCAAAAAAAATGAAAGTCCCAGGATCTCAAGGGACACCCCGCCAGGGCCACGCGGGAGGGGCGGGAAGTTGCGGAATGTCCCGGGACATCTCGCATGGCGGAGCCGCCGCATTCGCGAGCCTGCCCCTCGCCTTTTTTGGCTGGCAAAGGCCGCCGTGGTTCCGTAGAGTTCCGGGACCCGGCCGGCGGCGTGCCCTCCCCGCGCGCCCCGGACCGCCCCGCATTGGCCATGACCGAACCCGCACCCGACACCATCCGCCCCACGGCACCGCCCGGCCCCGCGCCCTCCGCCAGCCGGTGGCGCCGTGCCTGGCGACGGTTCCGGCGCGCGGCGCAGCGGGCGCGCAAGGCGCTCTTCGACCAGATCCGCAACGGCGCCAGGCGCTTCCTCCGGGAGCGCAAATACCTCCTCCAGCGCCACAAGCCGGTCCGCCCGGGCCATGTGCTGCTGGCGACGAACAAGCTGGCGCATGACGACGCCGGCCTCTCGCTGCTCCGGATCGCCCTCCAGCTGAAGGATGACGGCTTCCGGCCGCAGGTCGCCTCGGCCAAGGACGGGCCGTTGCGCAGCGAGTTCGAAAAGGCCGGCATCCCCGTCCGGGCCGTCGGGCCCTCCGCCCGGATCCGTTGGCTCCTCCGCGGCCTGTCCGCCGAGGTCGCCATCGTCAACTCCGCGACCATGCCGAAGATCTACCGGCGCCTGGCCCTGGTGGTGCCGACCATCTGGCTCATGCGCGAGCCGCCGGCGCCCCTGCTCGCCAACTCCCGCTCGGGACGCGCCCGGATCCTGGAGAAGATCCTGGCCCGGGCGGAGAACGTCTTTGCCACGACGCCGGACCTCCAGCGGGAATGGGCCGCCTTCCATCCCGGCATCGGCCTCCTGGGGCACGGCGGGCCCGACGGCTCCCGCGACGCCTTGCCGGACATCCTCCGGGCCGTCGCCCCGACCTACCGCTGCGGCACGGCCGGGCCGATCGACATCCGCGCCATCCTCGCGGCCCCGCGGACCCCCGCCCCCCCCATGCCCATGAGCATCGTCATCCCGGTCTACAATGCCCCGGACGACCTCCGCCTCTGCCTGGACAGCCTGCTCGACGGCGGCATCTCGCCCACGACGGAAATCCTCCTGATGGACGATTGCTCCGCCCCGGAGACCGCCGCGCTGATGCAGCGCTACGCCCGCCTCCATCCGCAAATCCGGCTCGTCCGGAACGACCGGAACCTGGGCTTCGTGGGCAACTGCAACGCCGGGGTCCGCCTGGCCGCCAACGACCTGGCGGTGCTCCTCAACTCCGACACGGCCGTGCCCAAGGGGTTCGAGGAGCGAATCCGCCGGTGCTTCCGGTCGGACCGGAACATCGCCATCGCCAGCCCCGTCGCCACCCATTCCGCGCTGTTCCACCTGACCGACCGGCTGGACGACCTGCCGGCCATCGACGACGCCTTGCGCCGCAGGAAGCCGACATATCCGCTGTTCACGCCGGAAGGCTTCTGCTTCGCCATCCGCCGGAGCCTCCTGCACCGCGACGCCCCCTTCGACGCGGCCTTCGGCAAGGGCTACAAGGAGGAGGAAGACCTGGTGATGTGGGCCCTGCAGCACGGCCACCGGACCGTCCTGGTCGACGACCTGGCCGTCTTCCACCGCCGGACCGCCTCCTTTCCGGCGGGGGAACGGAAGGCCCTGCTGCGGCGAAACGAGCAGCTGTATCGCCGGCGCTGGGGCGGCCAGCGGGAATGCATCCGCCACCGCTACGGCATCTGCCGCCTTGTCGGCCGGCTGAACCGGCGGTTCCGCACGGCGCCCGGCGGCGCATGATCCCGGCGGGGGCCCGCCTTCGATCGCCGCACAAGCCGTTTCCGCTTCCTTTTCCCTCCGCCTTCCGCTAAAGTCCGCCCGCCCATGATCGAGCTCCAGTCCATCTCCAAACGCTACGGCGGGCAAATCCTCCTCGACGCCCAGTCCCTGCGCCTGCTTCCCGGCGAGCGCATCGGCTTCGTCGGCCCCAACGGCGCCGGCAAGTCCACCCTGCTCGACCTCATCGCGGGCGATGCCGAGCCCGACGCCGGACGCATCCTCCGCCGCAAGGGCATCCGCATCGGATACCTCCGCCAGCAGCTTCCGGCCGACGCCGGCGACACCTCCCTGCTCGACTACGTCCAGCACGCCGCCCCCACCCTGGACGTCCTTGCCGCCGAAATCCGCGAGGCCGAGGAGCAGCTCGCCGACCCCGGCCTGCCCCCGCGCCTCGCCCGTTCCCTCCTCCAGCGCCTGGGCGACCTCCAGTCCGCCTTCGAGCACCAAGACGGCTACGCCATCCACGCCCGCGCCGCCGCCGCCCTCACCGGACTCGGCTTCGACCCGGACGACCTCGGCCGCCCCCTCGCCTCGTTCTCCGGCGGCTGGCAGATGCGCGCCCTGCTCTCCCGCGCGCTCCTCGCCGACCCCGACCTCCTCCTCCTCGACGAGCCCTCCAACTACCTCGACATCCCCGCCGTCGAATGGCTCCGCCGCCGCCTCGACGCCTTCCGCGGCACGCTCGCCCTCGTCTCCCACGACCGCTACCTCCTCCAGTCCCTCACCTCCGTCACCGTCGAAGTCGCCGCCGGCGCCCTGACCCGCTTCCCGGGCCCCTACTCCTTCTACGCCGTCGAACGCGAAAAGCGCCGCGCCCTCACCCTCGCGCGCGCCGCCAACGAGCAGAAGCGCATCCGCGAAATCGAAAAGTTCGTCGACCGCTTCCGTTCGAAGGCCACGCTGGCCACGCGCGTCCAGTCCAAGATCAAGATGCTCGAGCGCCTCCAGGCCGAGCAGACCGTCGTCGCGGCCGTCCATCGCGGCGGCGGACAGATCCGCATCCCGCCGCCGCCGCATTGCGGGCGCGACGTCCTCCGCGTCGAGGGCCTCGCCTTCCGCTACGCCCCGGACGCCCCCTACGTCCTCCAGGACGTCTCCTTTGCCATCTCGCGCGGAGACAAGGTCGCCGTCGTCGGCCCCAACGGCGCCGGCAAGACCACGCTCCTGCGCCTTGTCGCGGGGCTGCTCGCCCCCGACGCCGGCCGCATCGCCCTGGGGCATCTCGTCGAGCCGGGCTACCAGTCGCAGGAAACCGCCGGCGACCTCCCCCCGCAGAAGACCGTCCTCGACGTCCTCAAGACCGCCGCGCCCGACACTCCCGAATCCGACCTCCGCTCCACGCTGGGCTCCTTTGGATTCTCCGGCGAGGCCGTCGAAAAGTCCGTCTCCGTCCTGTCCGGCGGCGAGCGCATCCGGCTGGCCTTCGCCCGCATCCTCCTGCACCCCCCGAACCTCCTGCTCCTCGACGAACCCACGACCCACCTCGACATCGAGACCCGCGAAGCCCTCCAGGCCGCCCTCGCCGCCTATCCGGGCACCCTCCTGCTCGTCTCCCACGACGTCGAGTTCGTCCGCCATACCGCCACCGACATCCTCCAGGTCCTGCCCCGCAACCAGGGCGTCACCCTCTTCCACTCCACCTACGACGAATACCGCGCGCTCGTCGAAAAGGCCCCCCCCGCCCCTTCGCCCGCCGCGCCGGCCCGGCCCTCCGCGACGCCTC
>JAZQOP010000092.1:0-1951 GCA_045627965.1 Kiritimatiellia bacterium
CATGCCCTTTTTCGCCTTCCCTCCCGCCCCGCCAAGTGCTAGGCTTTGCCGAAACGAAACGAAAAACCCTCCACAAAAGGTTTGAAATGAACGAGAACCAAATCCTCAAGGAAATCAAGAAACTCGACGCCGACCTCTACCACAAGGACTTCTTCCTGACCTGGGACAAGACCGTCGACGAGCTCAAGCTCATCCTCAAGACCGCCCAGATCCTCAAGAGCCTCCACGCCCGCAAGGTCTCCTGCAAGGTCTTCGAGACCGGCCTGGCCATCTCCAACTTCCGCGACAACTCCACCCGCACGCGCTTCTCCTTCGCCTCCGCCGCCAACCTCCTCGGCCTCGCCGTCCAGGACCTCGACGAAGGCAAGTCCCAGATCGCCCACGGCGAGACCGTCCAGGAGACCGCCAACATGATCTCCTTCCTCTCCGAGGTCATCGGCATCCGCGACGACATGTATCTCGGCGCCGGCCACACCTACCAGGTCGAGGTCGCCAACGCCCTCCAGTACGGCTACGAGAACAAGGTCCTGCCCCAGCGCCCCTGCCTCGTCAACCTCCAGTGCGACATCGACCACCCCACCCAGACCATGGCCGACTTCGCCTGGCTCATCGAGCACTTCGGCTCCATCGAGAACCTCAAGGGCAAGAAGATCGCCATGACCTGGGCCTACTCCCCCAGCTACGGCAAGCCCCTCTCCGTCCCCCAGGGCGTCATCGGCCTGATGACCCGCTTCGGCATGGACGTCACCCTCGCCCACCCCGAAGGCTACGACCTCATCCCCGACGTCGTCGAGCTCGCCAAGAAGCAGGCCAAGGCCTCCGGCGGCTCCTTCAAGCAGGTCAAGACCATGGCCGAGGCCTTCAAGGGCGCCGACATCGTCTACCCGAAGTCCTGGGCCCCCTACAAGGTCATGGAGAAGCGCACCAAGCTCCTCCGCGCCAACGACCGCGAAGGCCTCAAGGCCCTCGAGCAGCAGTGCCTCGCCAACAACGCCAAGTACAAGGACTGGGAGTGCACCGAGGAGATGATGAAGAAGACCAAGGACGGCAAGGCCCTCTACCTGCACTGCCTCCCGGCCGACATCACCGACGTCTCCTGCAAGGCCGGCGAAGTCGCCGCCAGCGTCTTCGACCGCTACCGCGTCCCGCTGTACCGCCAGGCCGGCTACAAGCCCTTCATCATCGCCGCCATGATCCTCACCAGCCGCTTCCCGAACGTCCCCGACGTCCTCGACGGCCTCATCAACGAGCCCGTCGAGCGCGTCGAGTTCCGCGACATCGTCGAGGATAAGCCCGCCAAGAAGGCCGCCAAGAAGCCTGCGAAGAAGGCCGCCAAGGTCGCCAAGAAGGCCGCGAAGAAGCCCGCCAAGAAGGCTAAGAAGTAAGCCCCTCGCGGCTCGCTTCTCCCCCGCGCCCCGGCCCCCCGCCGGGGCGCTTTTTGTCCCCGCGGCGTTCATTCGCCCAAAACTTTTTCCCCGAGATTGTCAGATATCCGCGTTCGCCTGCAGGTATTAGAAGTAGAAAGGTGGTACGTTTCCATCCCCTGCGTTTCCCAGGAGAGCGCCCCATCTTTCCAACGCTGAAAGGTATTCCATGAAAAAACTGATGCTCCTGGCACTGGCCGCCTTCCTTGTCGCGGCGCCCGCCTCCTTTGCAAGATGTATCTATTGCAACTCTACGCAATTTGGGCCGTACAAGGCAGGACACCCGACCGGCTACCATGTCCACATGGACGTCGATCCCGGGCATTGCATCTATTGCAACGGCACCCAGCTCGGCCGGGGATGCCCCTACGGTCCCAACCGCACGCATAAGCAAGCCTACAACAATGGCAATTGCGTCTACTGCGGCAGCTCGCAGTTTGGCCATGGATGCCCCTTCTCCCCCAGCGGCCAGCACGAGCGCTAGTCCCCCCGCCCCCGCGCCCCGGCCCCCCGCCGGGGCGCTTTTT
>JAZQOP010000093.1:0-11503 GCA_045627965.1 Kiritimatiellia bacterium
CCCCGGACAAGCCGCCACGCCGCCGATCGCCGCCGGCTCGGCGCGCCGCCGGTCAAGCTCCCACCTTGCGTCCTATTCCGTCTTGAGCCCGGACACGCAGGTCTTGCCGTCCGCCCCGACGATGCTGTACGTCTTCCCGCCCTCCCCGCGAACGCCCGCCCCCCACTGCAACCGCTTGGAGTCCGTTATTCTGGCAAACTGCGGCGCCCCTGTAATTCATTCATTGTCCTTTACCCAAAAATGATTTTTTGGTATCTTCACGCCCGTGATTCACACCTTGGTCCAGCAACACGCTCTTTTATGGGCGCAATCCTCCGCATGCCCGTTCCAGGCGCAGTTCGAGTACATGCGCCGGCGAGGCGGATTGCGCCCTGTCCAGATCGACGCGATTGCGACCTACCTCTTCCTCAAGTCGCAGTGCGGCAACCGCCCGCTGTGCGAAATCTTCTCCTCCGGCCGCCTGAACACCATCCGGCCCGACGACCTTCGACGGTCTCGTGCCGCCCGCGACTTCCTCGTGGCGCATCCCGCCTCCCTCGCCCTCTACGAATTCGCCTCCCAGCCGAACGGCTCCTCCATCCTTTCCCCGCAAATCAAGGCTCGACTTGAATCCGCGCCGGAATCCATCGACGCCACCGCCATCTTCCGCCGCCTCTTCCGCGACATCTCCTATCCGGACTACCTCTTCTCCCTTCCCATGGGAGCCGGCAAGACCTTCCTCATGGCGGCGTTCCTCTACCTCGACCTCGCCTTCGCCACACAGGAACCGGATAATCCTGCGTTCGCCCACAACTTCCTGATTCTGGCCCCGTCCGGCCTGAAATCGTCCATTGTGCCGAGTCTTCGCACCATCCAGGCGTTCGACCCGACATGGGTCGTCCCCGACCCGCTGGCCACAACGCTTCGCCGCCTCCTGAAATTCGTCGTCCTCGATGCCGACGCCTCCGCAAGCCGCTCCAATCGCGTCCGCAACCCCAACGTCCAGAAACTGACATCCTTCCAGCCTTTTCACGATCTGATGGGGCTCGTCGCCGTCACCAACGCCGAAAAGGTGATTCTCGACCGCGTGGAGGTCGATCCGGCCGAACGCTTGCTCATCGAGCGCACGGAGGACGAGAAAGCCGCCCAGGCGAACGAACTCCGTGCGACCATCGCGAAGATTCCTTCCCTCTCCATCTTCATCGACGAGGCGCACCATGCCGACGACACCGAGATCAAGCTCCGCGCCGTCGTCTCGAAATGGGCCGAGTCCGGTCGCGTGAACACGGTCCTTGGTTTTTCCGGAACGCCCTATCTTTCCTCGCCCGAGAAAATCCCCGTCGCCAATGATCTGGACATTCGGACATCGGAGATCGCCAGCACCGTCCATTACTTCCCGCTTGTCGAAGGCATCGGGCGCTTCCTCAAAAAACCGACCGTGCACATCGTCCGCGACGCCGCCGATCCGCTTGCCATCGTCCGGCGCGGCATCGAGGAATTCCTCGCCGCCTACCGCGACAAGCGCTATGCCTCGGGGGCCTGCGCGAAGCTGGCCATCTACTGCGGCTCCATCGAACGCCTGGAGGAAAGCGTCTATCCCCTCGCCGTGGAACTCTGCCGGGAGCGCGGACTCGACCCTGCCGCCGCCGTTCTCCGCTACCACCGGGGGAACAAGGCGCACCCGGCCCCCGCCGATTCCGACCTCGCCTTCGCATCGCTCGACATGCCCTATTCCTCCGTCCGCATCGTCCTGCTGGTCCAGATCGGCAAGGAAGGCTGGGACTGCCGTTCCCTCGCGGGCGTCGTCCTGTCCCAAGAAGGGGACTGCCCCCGGAACATGGTCCTGCAGACCTCTTGCCGCTGTTTGCGCGAAGTCGACCACGGCGTGGAGGAGGAAGCCGTCATCTTCCTCAACGAAAGCAACGGAAAACTTCTGGCCGACCAGCTCCGCAAACAGCAGCACACGGATCTTGACGAGTTCCAGCGCGGCGTCCCGCGAATCGTCGCGGTGGAACGCCACGACCGCACAGGCATCCTTCGACTTCCCCCGCTTCCTTTCTGGCAGCTCCGTGTCGCCTATGAAGCCGAACCGATGGTCGACGACACCCCTCCATCCGCACGCCTTGATGCGCTTCTGGCCGCCCTTCCTTCCATGCGCCGCCGTGAATCTGTCCAGACGGGGTCCTTCACCGACTTGCGTTCGGGCGGCATTGCCGATGCCGCATCGCCGTACGACCCCGCCCATCCTTTCGGCGCCGACTACCGTCCCGCCTGCCCCTTCCGCGACTGGACGGACCTGCTGGAGCGGGAAAGCTTCGGCTTCTGGCACGTCGGCGATATCGCCGACGCCGATCTTGAGCGTCTCCGCGCCATTCACGCCCAGGTCTCCGCCAAGGAGGCCGACGGCACCGTCTTCCTGTCCCCCGATTTCGACCAAGCCGCCGTGCGCAGCCAGGTCCTTGCCGCGTTCTGGCCGCGCCGAGCGCTTTCCGTCCGGGAGGAAGAAATCCCCCAGTCGGCGAGTCTTCTTCGCGTTGAACGGCTCACGAGCCCGATCGACGTTGCGGAGGAGACCCTTGCCGACTACGTGCCCGATGCGGCCGAATGCGCCCGCATCGTCCTGGCCGACCAGAAGGGCTCGACCGCATCCGAGGCGGTGGACAGGGCGAAGGCCAAGCTCGCCCAGGCCGAGGCCGACGGCGATCCCGAGGAAATCGCCTTCTTCCGCGCGAAACTGGAGCAGGCCATGACGGGGCAGGGCGGCAAAGACCGCAGCTACCACTATCTGCCCTACCACACGGACAGCCGGTTCGAGCGCGCGTTCCTGGACGAGGCGCTCCACCGGACCGAGCTTGCCGCGCATCGGCTGGAAATCTACTACAACGGCGATAGGTCGCTGACGGAGTTCCGCATCCGATGCTACCGGAAGCGCGCCATCGGCTCCGCGGAACAGTGGGTGGGCGTCGGCGACTACACGCCCGATTTTCTCGTGCTTCGCCGCAATGCGGCGACCAACGCCATCGATGCCTGCCTGGTCGTGGAGACCAAGGGCGCGCTCTACGCCCGCGACCCCGCTTTCCAGCATCGCCGGCACTTTGCGGAGACCACGTTCCTCGACCTTCAGAACCGCCCCGGCCTTCCCCGCTACCGCTACCTCTATCTGGAGGAGAGCGCGGATTGGGAACGGCAATTCCTGGATGCGATTAAGGAGTTTTTCACGTAGGAGCCCCCCATGCCCATTCGCCCACTCACTGTCTATCCCAATTTCACCTGTAGCCAAGCACGGCCTGGATCCGTCTTAGCATGACAAGAAACGATCAGATTATTGCCTCCCCGCGTTCACTGTTTCCGGAATTCCAGTTCATGGAATACCGGTTTCCCCCTCCGCAGTACCTTGGGGCAAAATATCGATTCCGTTCGTGGATCGCAGGTTATGTCCCTTCGACCGCCCGGATTGTCGTCGAGCCCTTCGGCGGGTCCCAAAGCATGGCTTACTATTTCAAGCAGACGGGACGGTGCGTCCATACCAATGATTTCATGAGTTTCAGCAACGCCATCGGGAAGGCCTTGGTTGAAAACAGGTCGGAGCAACTGGACGACGACGATATAAGGCTTCTGCTTTCCCCAAATCCAAGCGAAAGCCGGTTCGACCTCATGAGAACGCTGTTCACGGGGGTTTTCTTTCAGGAAGAAGACGCCGCCTTTATTGATGCCGTGCGAGGGAATATAGAACGTCTTGCCTCCCCCTACAAAAAGGCGTTGGCCTTGTCCGCCATGAACCGTGCGCTTACCCGAAAAGTGACGATGGGGCATTTCGCCCACACCCAGGCTCTCGCATATGCTGCCGATCCCGAAAGAATCAAACGGAACAGAAGCCTGATACGCCCTATTCGCGATCTTTTTCTGGAGCTTGTCCCCGAATACAATTCAGCCGTTTTCGACAATGGTAAAGATTGTACAAGCCAACGCGCCGATGCTGTGGAATTCGTCGAATCCATCGAAAATGCCGATGTGGCGTATTTTGACCCTCCCTACGGGAACAGCCATTCGGATTACCAGCAGTTCTACCATCTTTTGGAGACCTACACCGAATACTGGAAGGAAAAGACGTTCGTCAACGGAGTGAAACGATACGAGCCGCAGCGGGAAACTGCCTTCGCCAGGAAAACCACGATTATCAGCGCATTGGAAAACCTGTTTTGGAAAGCCGAACGGATCCCATTCTGGATTCTGAGCTACAACGACAGGAGTTTTCCCGATGTCGAGACGCTTTCACAGTTGATTGGGAAATTCCGGCGGATACGGATCGAACGACGTGTTTACGAGGAATGCAGGGGCGGCAAGGGGAGCGTTGCCGGGAGCAGCGAAATACTCATCATCGGAGAGCCCAAATGAAGTCATTCTCTTTTTGGAGAAAACGATTCGACGACAACGATCTTCTTGACTTCAGTCGGACGGAGGAAGGGACCCTGTGGTTGATGCTGCGATCCATCGATCGCAAGGATTTGCTGGCTGAATTCAGCGAAAGCATAAACTCTGCCCATCCGCAGAGGATTTCCGCGGAGTCTATCTGGCGCGATTTCGCGACCGACGCGACGTTCGGGAAATCGCTTCGCAAGTTCATGCTACAATGCCAACTACATGAGAATGAAAAGATCGATGCCTCTCTCGAATCCATACGGTCCAACCTCTACAGCATGACGCATTTCCATTGGGGCGGCGGATTTAGGAATTCCTTGGACAAGGCAATCGTTTCACGCTATGTCAAGACGGAGGACATTATTCCCTTCGATCGATTGGAGAAAATCTGTGACGGCGAATTGTGCGAAATGTCCCGCGGCTACCTGATGAACAGCTGGTACAACTATTGGTCTTCCGTGCTGATTGAAAATCTGTTTCGTCGGAATCCGGGGGTCTTGCCGGCGTGCGGGAAGATCAAGAACGTCGACTTTTTCGTGGATGGCTTTCCGTTCGGCTTGAAAGTCACATACATTCCCAACGAATATGCCGCCCTGATCCGCAAGCGCATCGGCGTCGATGATCCCATGAAACTTTTAAAGGCGTATGCGAAACAGCACGAAATCGCAATTCAGGAGAATTCTGCTCCCGAACAGATACGCTACGAAATTGTCGAACGGATGAGGGACTCGAACGATCCTGCGGCAAGGAAGACTCTCGCCGCAATCCGCACGGGGTGGAAGAGGACGGTCGCCTCCATCAAGGACAATAAGCGTGCATTGGTCCAATGGCTGTATGAAAACCAAGGAGACATGCGGTTCGGCTCCGAAAACAGGATATTCCTTGTCCTGGTCGACATGTCGAACCCCGATGATTCCTGGAAACTCAAGCGCAATGTGGAACTGGTTTCTCCATTGGTCAAAAAATGGGTCCGCAGGTTCAAGCGTGACACGAGCGAAACGATGTTGACGGAATTCGTTTTCAAGTCCCGCAAATACAAAACATACGCAGATGTCATTTTCGCCGTCAAGAAGTAGGAGTCCCCATGCCCATCCGCTACCTTCCCTTCTACCCCGATCCCGTCCGCGGCCAGGCGCTGCTGGACAACTTCCGGCGCACACTGCGCTACGCCGGCGCAAGCGATGTCAAACGCGGCATCACCCGCGGCATGCCTCTCTACGAAACAGAGACCGTCGAGCACGTCGGACTCCCCGCGCAAAGCCTCCAGGACGCAAGGAGAACCGACGCCGCGGACCTCCTCGACGGCAACCTCGTTATCCGCGGCGAATGCCTCGCCGCCTGCGCCGCCCTCCGCGACGCCGGCCGCACCGTCGACCTCGTCTACATCGACCCTCCCTTCGCCTCCGGCGCCGACTACGCCAAGAAAATCTACCTCCGCCGCAATCCCCTCCGGGCCGCCCAGCTCGCAGAGGCCGAGCAACACCTCGCCGACGACGAACTCGCCGCCTTCGAGGAGAAGATGTACGGCGATGTCTGGGAGAAGGAGAAGTACCTCAACTGGATGTACTCCAACCTCCTCGCCATCAAGTCCGTCATGTCCGACAACGCCTCCATCTATGTCCACCTCGATTGGCATATCGGACACTACGTCAAGGTGCTTCTGGACGAGATTTTCGGAGAAGACAATTTTGTCAACGAGATTGTGTGGAAGCGAGCGACATCGGGAAGTTCGAAAGCCAGAGCAAAACGATTCGGAGCGGATCACGACACGCTTTTTCTTTATCGGAAGAACGAGGATTTTATTTTCAAGCAGGTTTACTTGCCATATCCTAAGGCGGAAATCGAAAAGAGATTCACTGGTGTTGATGAACATGGGCGGTTTAAGGATGCTGAATTGGCTAGTTATTCACCGGAAACGCTTTTAAAGCTTAAAGAGGAGAATCGACTTATCGTCACGAAGTCAGGAAAGTATCGATATAAGATTTACCTTGATGAAATTGCAGGTGTGCTTGTTGATAGCATATGGACTGATATTTCGATTGTTAATTCCCAGTCAAAAGATCGTGATTTGGACTACGCCACGCAGAAGCCGGAGGCGTTGCTGGAGCGCATCATCCAGGCGTCGTCGAACGAGGGAATGACGGTTGCGGATTTCTTCGGCGGAAGCGGCGTGACCGCCGCCGTCGCCGCCCGCCTCGGCCGGAAGTTCATCCATGTGGACGTGGGGCTGAACTCCGTCCAGACCGTGCGCGACCGGCTGCTGTCCCTGAAGACCGCGTTCGACGTCCTGGAAATCAAGGACGGCGTCTCGCTCTACCGCAACCCGGTGCAGACGATGGAGAAGCTCAAGTCGCTCATCCCCGGCCTCCGCAACGAGGACAGCGTGGACGAGTTCTGGGAGGGCGCGATCCACGACAGCCGCCTGGGGCTTGTCCCCGTCTACCTTCCGAACCTTCTGGACAGCGCCTCGCGCATTCTCGACGAACCGATGCTCTTCCGCATCCTCCACAAGGCCATCCCGGAACTTCCCCCGGAGGCGAACGTCCGCAAGGTCGTCGTCTACTATGTCCAGGCCGACGACCTTCCGGCGCTGGAGGCATTCATCGCCGAGAACCGGGAAACGGACGTGGAGATCGAACTGCGCGACCTCAAGACGGTCCTGGACGACGTAGTGGTGGGCGACAAGGCCGAGTGGACGCTGGAGGAGGGCGGGACGGGCGACCTTATGAACCCGTGGCGCCTGTCCGTGACGCGCTTCTCCTCCGACCGCGTTCGGCAGAAGATCGAGGAATACAACCAGAAGGGGGCGCTCAACCCGGGCAAGGGCGGCTTCACGCCCCTTCGGATTTCCGAAGAGGGGCTGGAGACGCTGGAGTCCATCGCCGCCGACTGCACGGCGGCGGAAGGCCCCTTCCACGCCGACCGGGATCTGCGCATCGACAAGACCGGGCGCGTCATTCTCGACGGCGCAAAGTCGGGCGACCATTGGGATGGCACCCTTTCGCTTCCGTCCAAGCCGCTTCGTCTCCGCTTCCGCAACATCTGCGGAGACGAAAGCATCTTTCCCGTCGAGAATTGCCATTGAGACGAAACGCCTTGGGGCTCCCCGCTCCAGTGGAAGTGGATCCCTTTCGGTAGGGACCACGTCGCATTCAGTCCTTGCGCTGCTCACCTGCCTTGCCAAGGTCCCTGTCGTCCAAATGCCGACACTCAAACGGGAACCGCAACAAAACAGTCCTTGTTCATGGTCCGGTTTCGCCTGCCGGAGCATCAGGAAGGCACGCCCGCCCTGTCCCCGGCAACAAGCCCAGCGTATCCTCCGCGGAAGAACTGGCCACCGCCCCATTTCGTCGCCGGAACGATCTCGATGGCAAAAAAGCGGACAGGACAACTTTTGAAGCAATGGAGGCGGCGGATGGGACATTTCCATCCGTGCCGTTTTGCGCCCGAGGCGCATCCATTTGGGGTTGCCGCGTCAATTTTTCTTGCCCCAGGCGGCCTTCGGGTGTAGAAACCCGCGCCCGTTGCGCCACGGGCGCGCGGACCCGCCCCCCACGGACCCCGAAAACCCCATGACAATCGATCCCCAATTTGCCAAGGAACTGGTCGGCTATGCCGCCTCCCTCGTCATTCTCGTCTCGCTGGTCACGACCAACGTGATGCGCCTTCGCATCCTCAACGGCGCCGGCTCCGTCCTCTTCGGCCTCTACGGCCTGCTCATCGGCGCCATCCCCGTCTGCGTCATCAACTGGATCATCGCGGGCATCGACGCCTGGTTCCTCGCCAAGACCCTCGCCGCCACCGCCTACTTCGACCTGGCGCCGGCCGACAGCGTCGGCCCCGCCTTCCTCCGCCGCTTCTTCCTCTACTACGAGCGCGACATCCAGCGCTTCACCCCCGGCCTCTCCCTCGACGGGCTCACTGCCGACGGCACGGTCGCCTGCGTCCTCTTCCGCAACCTGCTTCCCGTCGGCCTCTTCGCCTTCCGCCAGGACGGCGACGAAGCCCGCGTCATCGCCGACTACATGGTCCCCGAATACCGCGACTTCAAGGCCGGCCGCTTCCTCTACCGCACCAAGCGCCTCGATTTCAAGGAACGCGGCATCCGGCGCTTTGCCGCCGTCGCCACCGCCCCCCAGCAGGTCCGCTACCTCCGCAAGAACGGCTTCCTCCGCGAAGAGCCCGGCGGCGACCGCTTCCTCCTCGAACTCTAACCCCGAACCGAGAACCGCCCCATGACCGATCCCGCCCCCGTCCGCAACCCCGGCATCCGCAACGTCGCCATCATCGCGCACGTCGACCACGGCAAGACCACCCTCGTCGACGCGATCCTCCGCCAGCTCCGCGTCGCCCAGGGCGAGGATGCCGCGCAGGACTGCATCCTCGACTCCAACGCCATCGAGCGCGAGCGCGGCATCACCATCCTGGCCAAGAACGTCTCCGTCCGCCACCGCGGCATCAAGATCAACATCATCGACACCCCCGGACACGCCGACTTCGGCGGCCAGGTCGAGCGCGTCCTGAACATGGCCGACGGCGTGCTCCTGCTCGTCGACGCCGCCGAGGGGCCCATGCCGCAGACGCGCTTCGTCCTCGACAAGGCGATCCGGCTGGGGCTCAAGCCGATCGTCATCCTCAACAAGATCGACAAGCCCGCCGAGCGCCACGACGACGTCCTCAACGAGATCTTCGACCTCTTCGTCGAGCTCGACGCCTCGACCGAGCAGCTGGACTTCCCCATCCTCTACGCGGCGGGACGCGACGGATGGGCCGTCGCCGACCTCGACAACGACCCGCGCACCTCCATCCTGCCCGTCCTCGACACCATCGTCGACTCCATCCCCGGGCCCGTCGTCCAGGAGGGCCCCCTCCAGCTCCAGGTCACCACCCTCGACTACTCCGACTACACCGGCCGCATCGGCATCGGCCGCGTCCGCCGCGGCCGCCTCGACATCCGCGCCCCGCTCTCCCTCGTCAAGCAGTCCGGCGACATCCTCCCCTGCAAGGTCCGCGCCGTCCACACCTTCGAAGGCCTGGGCCGCCAGGACGTCCAGTCCGTCGAGTGCGGCGACATCTGCGCCGTCCACGGCATCGAGGGCGTCGACATCGGCGACACGCTCGTCGATGCCGAGCACCCCGACCCCCTCCCCCCCATCGAGCTGGACGCCCCGACCATCTCCATGATGTTCCGCATCAACGACTCCCCCGGGTTCGGCTCCTCCGGCAAGTACCTGACCAGCCGCCACATCCGCGAACGCCTCCACAAGGAGACCCAGCGCGACGTCGCCCTGTCCTACGAGGAAGTCGGCGAAGGCTCCTTCAAGGTCTCGGGGCGCGGCGTCCTCCACCTGGCGGTCCTCATCGAGTCCATGCGGCGCGAAGGCTACGAAATGACCATCTCGCGCCCCCGCATCATCGTCCGCACGATCGACGGCGTCCGCCACGAGCCCGTCGAGACGCTCGTCGTGGACGTCCCCGACGCGGTCACCGGCCCCGTCATCGAATGCGTCGGCCGCCGCCAGGGCGTCATGAGCCGCATGCACGCCGCGAACGGGCGCACGACCATGGAGTTCACGATCTCGACCGCCGGGCTGATCGGGCTGCGCACCAAGATCGTCACCGCGACCGCCGGCGAGGCCGTCATCAACCACCGCTTCCTGCGCTACGACCCGATGAAGGAGGACACCTCCCAGCGACTCAACGGCGTCCTCATCTCCATGGAGGAGGGCCGCGCCGCCGAATACGCCCTCGACGGGCTCCAGGACCGCGGCTTCTTCTTCGTCGACCCCGGCGAATGGTGCTACGAGGGCCAGATCGTCGGCGAGCACTGCAAGGAGAACGACGTCGTCGTCAACGTCCAGCGGGGCAAGAAGCTCACCAACATGCGCGCCGCCGGTTCCGACCGCAAGCTCTTCGTCGCCCCCGCCGTCCGCCTCTCGCTCGAGGAAGCCCTCGAATACATCAACGACGACGAGCTCGTCGAGGTCACCCCCGCCGCCATCCGCCTCCGCAAGTACTTCCTCACCGACATCGAGCGCCGCCGCAACCGCGACCACGACTGGACCCGCGAAGGCTAGGCCCCGCCACGCCCGCCATGCCCTCGCCTTTCGCCATCCTCAAGTCCTGGGCCGCCCGCTCCCCCGCCGCCGACGCCCTCCTCGGGCCGCTGGCCGCCTGGCGCGAACGGCGCGCCTGGCGCCGCAAGGGCACCCCCCTCGAACGCATCCGCCGCGGCTACGAGGACGTCTTCGGCGTTCCCCCGCGCCTCGACGCGCCCGTCACGCTCAACGAAAAGATCCAAGCGGACAAGCTCCGCCCGGCCGACCCCTCGCGGGCCATGGCCGCCGACAAGCTCGCCGTGCGCGACTATGTCGCCAAGGCCTGCACGCCCGACCTCCTCGTCCCCCTCCTCGGCACCTGGGCCCGGCCGCGCCAGGTGGACTTCGGGGCGCTCCCCGACGCCTTCGTCCTCAAGGACAGCCACACCTCCGGCGACGTCCTCGTCGTCCGCGACAAGGCCCGCCTGCCCATCCCCGCCACCCGCGCCCTGATGGCCCAGTGGCTCCGCCGCGACTACGCCCTCCAGTCGCTCGAACCCCAATACCGCGACATCCCGCGCCGCCTCCTCGCCGAGGCCCTCCTCCTCCAGCCCGACGGCTCCCTCCCCCTCGACTACAAGTTCCACTGCTTCGCCGGGCGCCCCGTCGCCGTCCAGGTCGACATCGACCGCGAAACCTGCCACCGCCGGAACTTCTACACCCCCGACGCCTCCTGGCGCCTCCTCCCCTTCGTCTGGTCCGAAACGCGCCCCGACGGCACCCCCGCCTGGCCCAACGGGCCCGGCGTCCCCCGACCCGACGCCCTCGGCGAAATGCTCGCCGTCGCCGAACGCCTCGCCGCCCCGTGGCCCTACGTCCGCGTCGACCTCTACTGCCTCGGCACCCGCGTCTACTTCGGCGAGCTCACCTTCCACCACGGCAGCGGCTTCGAGCCCTTCTGGCCCCCCGCCCAGGATGCCGCCTTTGGCGCCCTCTGGCCCGCCCACCGATGACCGGCCGCCGGCCCCCACGGAACCGGACCGCCCAGGAAGAGTGCCCCCTCCAAT